>NZ_CP095550.1:4770000-5051955 GCF_023078335.1 Metabacillus endolithicus
AATAGAATTTTTTCTTCCTCATTCCATAAATGTCTGGTTTTTTCTAAATAGTAATCCTGCCAATCAAGATCTGATTTACCATCTTCTTTAGGTAGTCTTTGTAAAAATTTTCGAAACATAAAAAAACCACCAATGGCTAACATTGAAACTAAAAACACAACCCAAAATAATATGAACCAAAGAAACCAACCTTCTAACATCATTCTTAATCACCTCTTGTTAGTCAAATCCATAAAAATAGGCAGCTAGAACACCTGAAATTAGATGTATAACTACCGGTTATATCGATTAATTTTATAAGCATATTAATGTTTGGAAAAGAAAGCATCTTACATTTTTCTATTCATGATGCCCAAATGCATGATGTTCTTTTGCTAAGAGGAGTAATGATTTTTTCACAGCTTCTACTTTTTTACGGTCATAAGAAGAGGTCATTAAATCATTTAATTCAGCTTGAACATGAAACATGGAATGTTTATAAAAAATATCAATACGAATCGTTCCAACATCGGTTGGTAAATAAACAAATTCATATGTACCCGACATACTTGTTCCTCCTGAAAAAACACCAATTTAGAATTCATTTTATAGATCGTTCTCTATACTTATAATAATAGCAGATAATATGTAGTTTGGCACTATTTTGATGACAAAAAGAAAGCAGCAAACAAAATGTTTGCCGCTCTAGTCCCTTCCGATCCGTACATTGGTTAAGTGTCCCGCAACAAGCGCGAATGATTCGGAAGGGACTATCTAATAAAATATCATAACTACTATTTTCTGTAAATAGGAAATAGTAGGGGAAATGATATGACTGCAAATCCTTACTTACTGCATCATCATATTATTATTTTGCTGACTCATTTGTGTATTCTGTGTAGTAGTATAAGCACCTAGCATTTGATTCATATCTTGTTGTTGAAGTTGTGGCACTTGATAATAGTGATTTTTATTTTGATATAAGAAAATTTCATAAGCCATTTCAATAAAGTTTGGTACACTGTCAGCTGCAACTCGACGTAAAACAGGGTTTGTAATTTCACAAGCAGACACGCTTAATAAGCCAGCCATTGATTTACATTGACCAAGCATAAAGGAAGATACACATTGGTCTCCTAATTCGTTTATAGACTGAACAGGTTTTTTGGGTTGAGAAGGCTTTAGACCATAAAAAACATCATTACTTTGTTGCATATTAAAGACCTCTGTAGAATGCGAAGGTTTATTACCTGTTGAAAAGGATTCAACCATGATGTTATAACAGTCACTAATAAAGGAATATTGACGTTGAAGAATATTCTTTAATTCTTGATCCTTTATAAATTGGCTGTACATTAGATATTGATCCAACATACCAATCATTCCTGAAATTACTTCTTGTGATTCAAACATTTCATGTCCACCATGATTCATTTTAGGCTGCATATTAGGTGACTGCTGCATCATTACTTGTTGATTCATTTGATTTTGCATTCTTTTATCCCTCCATTTAATTTAGTACATAACTATAGTTCTCATTCCGGTTTAAAAACATGTAGGCAATATCACAAATAAAATAGGGAAGATTACCATAAACTTTTCATATAAAAAATACTATATTTAGATAGGTTATGTAACATAATGGAAATGAAATAGGAACAGTACAAGCTTTGAAATATGTAGAGAGAAAAATTCCCCAAAATGTATTTGAATGTGAAATTAGGTTTATTTTGGTGTATGATAACAAAGAGACTATGTTAAGAGAGGGAGAACGAGATGAATAATTCAATAGCAGTACAATTATTTACTTTAAGAGAAGAATGTGAAAAAGATTTCTATGGTACTTTAGAAAAAGTAGCTGAACTCGGCTTTAATGGTGTTGAATTAGCAGGTTATTATGGAAAAGATGCTGATGATTTAAAAAGCACACTTGACCGACTTGGTTTAGTAGCAGTTAGTAGTCATGTTTCACTTGAAAGAATGGAAGAAAATCTTGAGGCTGAATTAGAGTATTTAAACAAACTTAATTGTAAAAATATTGTATGCCCTTACCTTGTTGAGGAAAGACGGTCTGAATATGATCAACTTGCTAAGTTTTTAAACAAAGCTGGAGAGAGAAGTCTTCAAGAGGGAATATCGTTAAGCTATCATAATCATGATTTTGAATTAGAAAAAAGCGATGATCGTTCTCATCTTGAAAGACTTTATGATGAAACGAGCCCAGAATTTGTTAAAGCTGAACTGGATGTTTATTGGTTAACATTAGCAGGGCAAGATCCTGTTGATTGGATGAATAAGTATAAAGGTCGTATGCCGTTAATTCATTTAAAAGATATGACAACAGACGAAGAGAAAGCATTTGCTGAGTTAGGAACAGGTGGAGTAAACATCAAAGGTATTTTAGATAACATTGAGCAGGCTCAGGTTCAATGGATGGTTATTGAGCAAGATAAATGTAAACGTTCTCCATTAGAAAGTATCGAAATAAGCATTAATTATTTAAAGGATGCATTATCGAATAGATAATAGGAAAAGAGCATACTTACATGGTATGCTCTTTTCCTATTGCATCAGGTCAGAAAAAAGATATCTAGTTCCTTTTGCTTGTTATGCTAGTGGTGCGTTTTCATTTTTATGGACATTTAATTCTTGCCTTAGAGAAGCTTGAGATTTTCTATAAGCTGTTGGAGTAAGTTTTTTTTGTTCTCTGAATACACGAGAGAAGGTTTGAAAACTCCGATATCCTACTTCTAATGCGATATCTGTAACTGGAATAGTAGTGGAAGTTAATAAACTACATGCGTGGCGAATTCGTACTTCATGTAAAAAATGAACAAAATTTTGACCAAGTTGTTCTTTAAATAACTCGCTTAAATAGGGGATACTGACGTGAAATCTCTTAGAAAGACTTGATAGGGTAATATCTTCATGATATTGAAGATGGATATAGTGGACAACATCCCATATTATCTTTTTCTTTGTTGAGTTTGAGTTCTTTAGTGTAACTGAATAATTTCTCTTGCGAATACGTTCAAATAAAACAATGACCTCAGCCAACTTTGCCTTTAATAAAATATGTTTATATGGTTTATTATCGTTATATTCAATAAGCATGTCATGAAGCATTTTTTTTATATGTATAAAGTCTTCAACACCTAATGCGATATACGGTTCAATTGACAATTGATCTGTATCTGATAATAAGCTTTGCAAATCCAGATCATGTAAGACTCTTAAATCAAAAACACAATTAAATAAAATGAGTGAAGTGTTTTTGGCTGATATAATTTCATGGATTTGATAGGGTAATATAAATGTAAATGTACCGGGTTGCATGCGATGTTTTTTTCCATTAATGATTTCAAAACCTTCTCCCTCAATCACTAAAGAAAACTCAAGATAGTCGTGTCGGTGAGATGGAAAACTTGTGTGAATATTGTTTATTGATAGGTGGAATGGAAATGTTGTATTCATATTAGGGTACTCAGATAAGTACATCGGGAAATTTGTCATAGTAACGTTTCCTCCTATCAGAAGAATTGAGATAAATAGATGAAAAATTGATCAGTATTTTTTTATCTTTTATTTTATCATAATTGTAAACGCTATTATTGATTTATTATAGAAATCTTCTAAGGAAGATGTAATTTATTACATAAAATGGAGGTATTACGATGCAAACACAAAAGATTCGACTTGGAATAATTGGTGCGGGTGCTATAGGGAGTGTTCATTTAACAACATTTTCAAAATTAAGTGAAGATGTGGTTCTTCAAGGTATAACTGATGCTTATCTTCCATTAGCTGAACAAAGAGCAAAAGAATTCGGGGTAAAGCAAGTATTTAGTAGTGCTGAGGAATTAATCCATGATTCAGATATAGATGCTGTTATAATCGGTGTTCCTAACAAATGGCATGCACCACTTGCCATTCAAGCTTTAAAAGCAGGAAAACATGTGTTAGTTGAAAAACCTATGGGCATTAACAGTGAAGCAGCTAAAGATATTGTGAGAGCACAACGTGAATCAGGTAAGGTTGTAATGGTAGGTCACCAGATGCGTTGGCAATGGAATATTCAGCAAGTAAAGGAACAAGCTGAAAAAGGTGCTTTAGGAAGAATTTATCATGCAAAAACAGGTTGGTTCCGCCGTAAGGGAATTCCCGGCTGGGGAAGCTGGTTTACGACAAAATCAGAAGCGGGGGGAGGTCCGTTAATTGATATCGGTGTTCATATGCTGGATTTAGCTTTATATTTAATGGGAAATCCAAAGCCAGTATCCGTTTTCGGTTCAACATATGCTGAATTTGGTCCAAAGAAAAAAGGAATCGGTAATTGGGGGACTCCAAACTGGGAAGGTCAATATGATGTTGAAGATTTAGCAACAGCATTGATTAAAATGGAAGATGGATCAACGCTAACTCTAGAAGTTAGTTGGGCAGTAAACATGGACACAAGCAATGAACCGTTTATTCATTTAATGGGCTCTGAAGGAGGAGCATCGTTAGGTGGCAATAGTGCCAAAATTCTTACAGAACAATTCGACCGTCCAATCGATATTGAGCTTTCTCCAGATGCAAATGAAGAAGAAGATCGTGTTCAATTAAGTAGACATTTTATTGAATGTGTTCGTAATGGGAATCAACCTATCACATCAGCAATGACAGGGTTAACTAATAATCTTATTCTTGATGCTATTTATGAATCATCAAAAACAGGACGTGAAGTAGTACTGGATTGGAATATCTAACTTTTACGGTACTCCTCTGTATTGGGGAATTTAACAAGGAGTTGACATTCATGATAAGGGGATTAACGAAAGCCGGGTTAGGGGAATTAAAAGATGATAAGCAATTGATTGAATTAGCGGCTGAATACGGATTTCAATCTGTTGACTTAGATGCAAAAAGTTTTATTGATACCTATGGTTTGGACCATGCAAAAGAAATACTAAGTGAGAATGATGTTGTAATTGGTTCAATTGGGCTTTCGGTTGAATGGAGAAAATCGGATGATGAGTTTTCCGGTAGCTTACCTAATCTCATTTTGGAGGCGCAAGCAGCAAAAGAACTCAATTGTTCCCGTTGCTGCACATATATATTGCCCTCAACAGACTTAAAGTCTGCGCACTTAATGAGTTTAGCTGTTAAACGTTTAAGAATTTGTGCAGAAATTTTAAATGCGTATGATATCCGTCTTGGATTAGAATACGTTGGTCCACATCATTTAAGAGATACATGGAAAAACCCATTTATATGGACACAAGAGGAAACTTTAAGTCTGATTGATGCAATAGGTTTATCGAATGTAGGCTTATTATTAGATTCATATCACTGGCATACAACAGGTTTATCAAGTGAAGATATCGCCAATTTAAATGAAAATCAAATCGTTCATGTTCATATAAATGATGCTGCTAATATACCTGTTGAAGAACTTAAGGATAATGAAAGATTGTACACGGGTGAGGGCATTATTGATCTGGAATTATTTCTTAAGAGTGTAAAGAAAACGGGTTATAATGGACCTATCGCTCAAGAAGTTTTAACCTCTAAACAAGCAACACAATCAATAGAAGATATTTTAAAACGTTCAAAAGCAGGGTTCGATAAGGTATTTAATAACTTGTAGGCGTAAATAAGACAAGAAACCTCCGTATTTTTACGGAGGTTTCGTTTCGTAAGTCAAGCAACTATAACTGAAAAACTACTCATTTAAAACTTTTTCCATAACCGCTTTTGTGTTTGGTCCGAAAACTCCGTCATTAATAAGCTCTGGAAATCGTTTTTGAAACTGAATGACAGCCTCTTTCGTTTGATGGCCATAGATACCGTCAATGACAACGTTATAACTCATATCTTTTAAACCTTTTTGTAGAGTTTTTACTGCTTCACCTCTACTACCAACCTTTAGAATTTTTTCATCAAATCCAAATGAATTAACCTCTTTTGACAGAGCAGCATGTGTATTTGGTCCATAAACTCCATCAGCTTTTAAATTATTTTTTGCTTTTTGAAAAGCAAGTACGGCTCTTGTTGTATTGGGTCCAAAAATCCCATCTTCAGATAATTCTGCGCCCATTGCTTTATTTAAAGCCTCGTTGCATGATTTTTACATCTTCTCCTTTTGACCCTTCTTTTAGAATCGAGGAAAGTTCAAAAATTTCATAATTTAAACTTTCCTGGGCATTCACTCCAGTGGAAGGTATCCCTAAAAATAAAGCTGATGCTGTTACGATTGTTGCAGTTAGACTTTTCCATTTATGCAAATAAATCATCTCCCTTTGTTTTGATTCTTCACATATACAACGAAAGATGTTTTTGTATTGTTTCAATTTCAAACTACCTAAATTTATAACTCCAGAGGATCTATCCAAATGGATTGAAAGTTAGTTAAACCGTAAGAGTCAAAAGATACACCTTTTAAAGAAGAATGATAATGCAGTGTATTTATTGCGTGATAAAGAAAATGAATTGCATGATCGTTCTTTAAGATTTCTTCAATTTGTAAGAGATAAGATATACTTTTGATCTTCATTATTTTGCAATTTCATCAAAGAAAGCTTCGTATCAATGATCTGTTTTGTTTCATTGTTAAAGAAGTTTCTAATAAATGAATGATCACTTTTGTAGAGTGTATACAAACCAAGCTCAACATCACGATCCAATATCACAGATAAGAGAACTAAATCGGCATTAGATGTAGCCTCGTAGTTGTAATGGGAAATTGGTGTAAGGGAAATGTTCAGCCCCAATCTTTTTTGCTTCATTTTGGATCCAGCATGCACTCTCATACCCTTCATTAAGGTTAAAATAATAAAGCTCAATGATCTCACCAGCATAATTACTTTTATGTAAGTAATTTTCAGCTTTGTCCAAATGTTGTGAATCACTGTTTACTTTTTGGCTATATGATGTTAGAAAACTTGTAGCTGGTATACGCCGGTTTCCCCTTAACTCATTCACTAGATGACTCGGATTAATGAGATGTTTTATACACAAACGGAAGTAAATAGTAGATTGATAGCCGTTTTTTATTTGATTAAATAATAGAAAACGGCTTCCGTCTAATTTTTGTTTATGGATGACAGACTTTTGTTGGTTTTCACCTATTTCCAATGTTGAAGCATTATTAGAATCATCGATGTTTTTTTTCATCCAAATATCAATAGAATCAATGAATGGTCTTTCTCGAAAATAAGAATCAAAGGCTACTAGGCGAATAAAATGCTTGGTATGCTCAACCACTTTAAAAGGGCCTGTTCCGTTTGGAAGGTTATTTTTTTTATATGAATGATGAAGTACAGAACAGTGAAAGGATGTTAACACTCTTGGAAAAAACAAGTTATCCTCCTTTAAATAAAAGGAAATAGTGTGTTTATCATTTATCTCTACCTTTAATAGGTCATCTAGAAGTGGAGTGATGCTTGTACGTTCACCAACTGTAAGTAGTTGTTCAAATGTGAATTTCACATCTGCAGCTGTGAATATTTCGCCTTGGTGAAACATAACAGATTTTCTTAGGTAAAAAGTCCATTTTTTTTCAGTGTTATTATAATTCCATGCGTAAGCTAAGCCAGGCATTAATTTTTGTTCACGATGCTCATAGGTAACAAGTGTACTATATATTTCCTTTACTAGATGAGCTTCTGAGTAGAGAAGAACATCCATAGGAGTTAATGTGGTTATCTCTTGTGATAATAATATCTTGATGACGTTTCTGAAATCATCTTTTGATTGCTCTATGTTAGGACCAAGCTTTTTTGATAGGATGTTATATAAAGATTTTCGTCCTTGTTCGTTCAAATAAGAGGCATTTATAAAATTTACAACATCGATAATTTTTTCTTCCAAAACCATTTCAGAAACATATTCTTCTGATAATTCTAAAAACCCTTGTAAAAAAAGAAGTTTTGACTTTTTTCCACGACCTCTACCCGAAACCCATTTTAATTTATGATCTGTACTTAATTTTTTTATTAAGTAATTTGTATTTCTTTCAGAAATTGAAAGTATTTCAGCAACTTCCTTAAGAGTGATTGCAATTTCTTCGTTATTGTCAAAGTTATCAAATTTATTTCTTAAGATTAAAAGGTGTTCAATCTGTTTCATATATCCTCCTGATAAAAGGTGCAATACTTCTTTTATTATTTCACTTTTTAGTTATTGTGTTTCAGGTTTAAATTAATAATAACAGATAATTGTGAATGGGGGATGTGCGTGTGATTGAACTACTTAAAGATAAAACCTATTTAAGGTATTGGTTCTCAGTTATTGTGTCATTTTTAGGGGATGCAATGACGGTAACAACTGTTTTATACCTAGTTGGTACAACGGTGGAAAACCCTTTGTTAATCGGGTTTGTTTTTGTTGCGCAATTACTTCCTGCTGTAATTCTTGGGCCATTAGTAGGGCCTTTAATAGATAAATATTCAAGTAGGAAAATAATGATTTATTCGGATGTTTTTCGATGCTTCACGGTGTTATGTATGATTTTATTCGTTGATAAACCACTCGTTTTGATTTGTCTCACTCTATTACAAGGGATAGGTACAGCGTTTTTTGAACCAGCGAGAATGGCATCTATACCAATAATAGTTGGAATAAATCGTATACCAAGTGGTATAGCTTTATTTCAAACAACGGTTGCTGTCATCAAATTAGTAGGACCTGTACTCGCTGGCTTATTATTAGCTTTTCAATCACCAAGTTTAGTATTTGTACTTGATGCATCATCCTATATCATTTCTGGATGTTTAATATTCAGCTTGAAAATATTAAAAGCTCAAAAAAAGAATATAACACAAATTCATATTTTAATAGTCTTTGGTACGGGGTTAAGGAGATGATCAAAACTCCAATTCTATTATTTATGATACTATTGTTGTTCCCGGTCCTGATTGGTTATGGTATGTTTTTAACAAATTATAAAGCTGTATTGCTTCAATATTTTCAAGTATCTAATATAGAGTTCGGTATTTTAGAAGGGATATTTGCATTTGGAACGGTAATCGGGGCAATTGTAGGTTCTTATGCCATGAAAAAAATTGTTCATTATCAATTACTATATATTGCAATGGGAACACTTGGTCTAGGTGTTGTCAGTGTTTATGGCATTATAAAATTAGATGTAATGTTTAGTCAGTCTGTCTTCTTCATACTGGGGGGATGGAGTTTTATTACAGGCTTAGCCAATGCTTTATTGATGATCCCGACAAGTTCGATCTTTCTACTTAATTTACCTGAGGCTATTAGGGGAAGAGGAACGGCCATTTTTTATTCTATTTTCAATTTGTTTTTATTAGGCGGTACCCTTCTTGGGGGCCTTATTGCAAGTTCAATTAATATCCTGCTTGCATTGATCCTATCTGGAGGGATTCTACTTATCACAACCATCTCCTATCCAATATATAAAAATACAACATTTATGAGGAAGGTAAAAAATACAGCTATTTCAAGGTGAATTTTATAAATGTATACAAAGAATATGTAATGTTAATTCTTTTTCTATTACTGAAAACGCTAGATGATTACCTTTAACCGGAATAGAGCTAAAGGTTATTTTAATTTTTTTGAAAAATATTTCTTAATGTTATCGAACATATATTTTCCATTTTTAAGAAAAGAGGTAAAATGACATAAGATATTATTCCTAGATCATACAAAAAGTAAGTTTTAAATAATGAGGTGCAGCCATAATGAACCGTAAAGTGAAAATAGTTGGCATGGGTTCGTATTTACCAAAAAGATTAATAGAGTCAACAGAAATTGATAAAATGATTGGCGCAGAGTCCGGTTGGTCAGAGAAAAAATCAGGAGTTAAACAACGCTATTTTGTAAGTGATGAAACTGCTACATATATGGGGGCAAAGGCGGCTAATAAAGCGGTTGAGAATGCTGGTCTTTGTCTTTCTGACATTGATTGTATTATTAGTGCAAGCGGGACAAATGAGCAGGCTATTCCTTGTAATGCTTCATTAATACAAAAGCATTTAGGACTTCAAAGCTCTGGAATTCCTTGTTTTGATGTTAATTCAACCTGTTTAAGTTTTGTGTCTGCACTCGATATGGTGTCATATGCTGTAGATGCTGGTAAATATGAAAAAGTATTAATTGTCTCTTCTGAAATTTCTTCAGTTGGACTAAATTGGAAACAACGTGAGAGTAGTATATTATTTGGTGATGGAGCAGTAGCGGTGGTTTTATCAGCTGCTAACAATACTTCCAAAATTTTGAGCTCACATATGGAAACATATAGTGAGGGAGCTCATTTATCAGAAATAAGGGGTGGAGGAACAAAGCTTCATCCACGTATTTATAGTGAACAAACAGCTGAAGAGTTTTTATTTGATATGGACGGAAGAGCTATTTTTAAATTATCGTATAAGCTTTTACCAGATTTTTTGGATCGATTATTTAAAGGGACTGGTTTAACGATTGCAGATATTAATATGGTTATTCCTCATCAAGCAAGCGCATCTGCTATGAAGATTATTCGAAAAAAACTAGGTGTAAAAGAAGAACGATTTATGAACATTATTGATCGTTATGGGAACATGATTGCAGCATCCATTCCACTAGCGCTTCATGAAGCGGTAATTCAAGGTCGTATTAAAAGAGGTGATACTATTTTACTGTTAGGGACTTCGGCAGGCTTTCAATTGGAGGTATTTTACTTGAATACTAGAAAAAGAGTTTTAGTAACCGGTGCCAGAGCCCCGGTTGCGCTCCATTTGTGTCGGCTAATGAGGGAGGCAGGGTTCGAAGTTTATGCAACTGATTGTATTTCATATCCATTAACAAAGATTTCTAATAGTATAAAAAAATTCATCTTAACTCCTTCACCAAAGAAAGATACAAAAAATTTTATAAAGTCCATAATCAACATAATTGAGCAACAAAAAATTACATTGATCATTCCAACATCTGAAGAAATTTTTTATATTTCTAGATATAGAGATAAGCTGACCCCATTTTGTAATGTGTTTGTTGATGACTTTGATAAAATAAAACTTCTACATAATAAATATGAGTTTATTCAACTTGTGAAGGACTTGGGCTTTGAAGTGCCAAAAACAGCTTTGCTATCAAATCATGTAAATTTAGTTCAATTCGAAGACGAATCTGCTCTTTTAAAAAAGGTCTATTCGAGATTTTCTGAATCCATAATTTTTCTACAATCTGTTGGTCAAATACCTAACCATATAAAAAGGGATGGAAGTTGGCTTGTACAAGAAAAAATTAAGGGCAAGCAATATTGCTCATATACGGTTGCCAAAGATGGAAAAGTACTTGCTCATTCTACTTACAAAAGTGAATTCACAGCAGGTTTAGGTGCAACTCTCTCATTCAAACATGAATACAGACCTGATATAGAACAGTTTTCACGTGATGTGGTTGAAAAACTTAATTTCTCAGGACAGATATCTTTTGACTTTATCATACATGAAAATGGAGTCGCCTTTCCGATAGAATGTAACCCTAGAGCGACAAGTGGTCTCCATTTATTTGATAAGGAATTGGCTTATATATTCACAGCTGCAAAATCAATTCTTTATCCTGGGGAGGATAGAAAAGAAGCAATAAAGTTGGCCGTTTTTTTATTTGGATGGAAAAATGTAAAAAGTATAACACAACTTAGGAAATGGTTAGAGGTATTTATCTCATATAAGGATATTACGTTGAAAAGAAATGATCTTGGTCCGTACTTTTATCAAATAATTAGTTTATATAAGATGTGGAAGGAAAGCAGGAGAAATCAAGTTTCACTTATGGAACAATCCACCTTTGATATAAGTTGGGATGGTGAAAAAATTTGAATGTTTTAGTAACCGGAGCTACTGGTTTTTTAGGGGGAAAAGTAGCACTTCATCTTGCTTCAATTGGATACAATGTAACAGGGACCGGACGAAACCAATTAGTAGGGGACACTCTTTCAAATTCTGGGATTCAATTTAAAGCATGTAACTTGGAAAATCGTGAAGACATCATGATGTTGTGTAAAAATCAACACTTTGTTATTCATTGTGGAGCGCTGTCATCTCCATGGGGTAAATATCGAGACTTTTATAAAGCGAATGTTATTGGCACAAAAAATGTAATTGACGGTTGTAAAAAGTGGAATGTTAGTCGGTTGGTTCATGTTTCAACACCAAGTTTATATTTTCACTATGACGAACGTAAAGATGTGAAAGAAAATGATATTTTACCGAAAAAATTCGTCAACAATTACGCAAAAACTAAATTTCTTGCTGAAAAAGAAGTAGACCAGGCTTTTATAGAAGGATTACCAACCATAACGATAAGACCTAGAGCTTTATTTGGTCCTGGTGATCAGGCTATATTTCCAAGACTAATAAAGGTATGTGAAAAGGGGTTGTTTCCTAAAGTTGGGTCTGGAGATGTTGTCATTGATATGACTTATATAGATAATGCTGTAGATGCAATTCATTTATGTATGAACTCTGGGCCGGAAACATTGGGGCAAAAATATAATATTACAAATGATGAAAGAGTTCATCTGTATTCTATGATTGATACAGTAATGAAACAACTAGGCAGGTCCTTTTCTTATAAACAGATTTCATATAAAAAAGCTTTTCATTTAGCAACATCTCTTGAGTATGTATCGAAACTTCTTCTTTTTGGAAGAGAGCCGCTACTCACGAGGTATACAGTAAGTGTTTTATCTCAATCTCAAACACTTTCAATTGAAAAGGCAAAGAGTGAATTAGGATATAAGCCGGGGGTTTCTGTTAAAGATGGGACGAAGGAATTTGTAGATTGGTGGAAGTTAAATGTTCATTAACATGGTAAAGATTTTTGCTTGTGGATATTGTACACATCCAGAAAAAATTGTGAATCCAAAACAATCATTAAAGCCAATAAAATTTCCAGCCACAGTTGCTTTATTAGAGCATCCAACACATGGCTATATCTTATTTGACACAGGATATGCTTCCTATTTTTTAGAAGCTACTAGGTCATTTCCCTATTCCATTTACGCAAATTTAACACCTGTTTTCTTCTCAGAAGAACGATCGATTAAAAATCAATTAAAGAAACAAGGCATAGATCACAATGACATTAACATGATTATTCTTTCTCATTTCCACGGAGATCATGTTGGTGGATTAAAGGATTTCCCAAACGCAAAAATTTTAACTTTTAAAAAAGCATATAACCACATCAAAAAACTAAGCAAGCTGAGAGCTTTAACAAAAGGCTGCTTGCTTGATTTACTTCCTCAAGATTTTACTGAGAGAGTTTCTTATATTGATGAAGGCCCCTTTACTAACATTAAGTGAAAGTTATCATCCATTCATGGAAGGTTATGATGTGTTTCGAGATGATTCTATCATTGCTGTTGACTTAACAGGACATGCAGTGGGACAGCTTGGAATATTTGTGAATCTGAGTAGTGGGAAAAAAATCTTTCTTTGTGCTGATGCTGTTTGGCAAAGTACTGCTTTTGAAAAGATGATTTTCCCTCATCGCATGCCCATTTATTAATTGAAGATATTGACGCTTATAAAAAGAATATTAAAAAGTTACATCTTTTATTTAAGCAAAATCATCATATTGAAATATTGCCAACTCACTGTCAAAAAACATGGGAGATTGCAAAAGAGGGTATTATTTATGAATAAATCACTTTTACTCAAACAGTATTTTCTTACAAAGTATGGTAGGAGGTTTACTACTCGGGAAAAATTGCTTGCTTTTCATGACAAAAAAATGAAAAATCATATAACATTTGTTTTAAAGCATTCTACCTTTTATAAAGAACTCTATAAAGATGTACTGAACAATCATAACTGGAAATCTCTTCCCATCATCACAAAATCTGATATGATGGACTCTTTTAATGAGTTAAATACCGTCGGAATTAAGAAAGAAAAAGCTTTTCAGTTAGCTTTTGATGCGGAAGAAACTAGGGATTTTTCACCTAGAATAGGAAATGTTTCAATAGGTCTTTCTTCTGGAACAAGCGGAAATCGAGGCTTATTTCTAGTAAGCAGCAGGGAAGAGGCAATGTGGCTGGCACGGTTCTTGCGAAGATGTTACCGAGCAGTATTTTCAGAGAACATAAGGTTGCCTTTTTTCTCAGGGCAAATAGTAATCTTTATGAATCTACAGAAAGCGGAAAAATCAGCTTTCATTATTTTGATCTGTTAGATTCCTTTCCTAAGCATATTGAAAGATTAAATCAGCTTAAACCTTCAATTATTATTGCACCTCCTTCGATGTTAAGAATGATTGCCACTTGGAAGGATAAACAGATTATTAGTATTTCTCCAGAAAAAATTATATCGGTAGCAGAAGTATTAGAAGATCTTGATAAATCATATATAGAAAACATTTTCGAGCAAACTCTTCATCAAGTATATCAAGCAACAGAAGGATTTTTAGCTGCTACGTGTTCATATGGAGTTCTTCATATGAATGAGGATTTAATCTCGGTTCAAAAAGAGTATCTTAACAAAGAAAAGGGAATATTTGTACCGATTATTTCAGACTTTACTAGGAAAACGCAACCGATTATTCGATATCGTTTGAATGATATATTAATAGAGAGAAAGACTGCATGTCCCTGTGGGTCGCATTTTTTAGCATTAGAACGGATAGATGGGCGTTGTGATGATCTTTTTTATGGGGAAAATTTATTAACAAATGAAGAAACATGTTTATTTCCAGATTTTATTAGAAAATCTATCATGATCTCATCAAATCAGATTTTAGAATATAAGGTTATACAGCGGGAGTTCAACTTAATAGAGATTAAGTTGAAGGTAGAAAGTGATGAAGAAGCAGTTAAAGACCTTGTTTTAGCTGAGTTGCAAAAATTGTGGAAACATTATCAATTAGTAGTTCCACAGTTTCAATTCACCCCCTATGACATCGTTACTTCGGACAAAAAGTTAAAACGAATTGAAAATAGGATGAAGGTAAAAAGTAATGATTCAATTATATAATGCTGATAATTATCATAAAATCGATTGGTTTTCTAAGCGAAACGGACAGTTTTTAAAAACTTACTTTGAGCCTTTAATAGAATACGAGATTTCCCGTTTTATTGAAAATGTTCATTCGGAAATTTATTTGTTAGAAGTAGATGACCTTCTTTTGCCGGTTTCTGTAACTGACAAACAGTATAAAGATTCATATGTTGCTTCACCTTACACTCATTATATTAGTTATGCAAAAGAAGAGTTATGGGAGCTAAAGAATAAGGAAACTTGAGGTGATCCTTCGCCCTGTTATCGAGATGATGGGGCAGTTTCTTCGAAAGAGTAACATGAATAAAGTTGTTATTGTTAATAATTGGTTTTTATCAACAAATCTATTTGAATCAACTCTGTCTTTTAATCAAATACAGAGAATCACTGAATTTTTAGTGAAGAGGTTCCCTAAACACACTATCTTGTTTCGGTCGATTACAAAGGATCTACATGAAAATATGATGAAATCGTTTGATACAGTTGGATATAAAAGAATAATGTCACGCTCTATCTACCTATTTTATCCTGAACAAAAACTAACGAAACAACAACTAAAAAACCTCTATCAAGATGAAAAACTGATCAAAAAACATCAGTATACAATTAGAGATGCAAGTATAGAAGATTGTGATGTTATATTGCTTTTGTATTCAGAATTATATATACAAAAGTATTCTACTAATAACCCTCAGTTTACAACAGAGTTCATACGTCATGCGTATAAAAGTAAGTTATTAACCTTTAAAGTGGTTTGTAAAGGTGAGCAAATTGTCGGTGCTATAGGATTTTTCATCCAAGGAAAGGTGCTGACGACCCCGATTTTAGGCTATAACATGAAGATGGAGAAAAATACTGGGTTATACAGGGTTCTTTCATTTCTTATTACGAAAGAAATAATGAATAATCATTATATTGGGCATCGTAGTGCTGGGGCAGGAGAATTTAAAAGAAAGCGCGGTTCCACTCAACAGATTGAATATACATTTTTTTATCAAAAACATTTGCCTATGACGTATAAGTGGGGGTGGAATTTGCTCAAAAAGATAATGGATCTTGTTGTCGAACCATTAGCTAAGAAAAAACAATTTTAACCTGTTAAATAACGACTTGCTATAATTACCATCGCTACTTGTAAGAGTTATTTGTTACTATTTTAAAAGAGTTTGCAAAAAAAGGAGTGAATACCTTGAAAAAGCAATATCTTTTACTGATAGTGGCTGTTATCTTGTTTGCAGGAGGATTTTTTTCAGGCGTTCTCTTCTCGAATATAGAACATCAAAAGCTAACTAACGATCAGTCTAAACAAACTGAGAATTTATCTAAATCTACAAAACAACCGATTTCGAAAAAAATTCCAGAAATACAGGAATCCAAACCAAAAGTATTAATAGGCTATGTTCAAGATTTTAGAGATCCAGAAACAATTGATTTTTCTTCACTAACGCACGTTGTATATTCCTTTGCCCATCCGACTAAAGATGGAAGTGTTTTATTGAATGGAGGAACGGAACCAACTAATTTAAAAAAGTTAGTAAAACGTGCACATAATCATAATACAAAGGTGTTACTAGCCGTTGGTGGCTGGTACCATATTGAAGGCGGCGAATCGTATGATTATTTTAAAACGGCCATTTCTTCGGAAACCTCTAGAACTAAATTAATAAATGAACTATTAGCTATAGTGGATAGAGAACAATTAGATGGAATAGACATCGATTTTGAGCATCCACGGTCACAAGAAGATGCCGACCAATTGTTAGAATTTACAAAGCAATTGAGCAATAAATTGCATCAAAAAAAGAAACAACTCACAATCGCTGTCTACTCAAAAATTCACAGTGTAGCAGGTACAGAAATTCAATCAGTTGTATTTCATCCTGAAATGTTTACCTACGTAGATTATGTTAACATTATGGCTTACGATGGCCAATGGGACGGGGAGTACAATGCAGCGAATTTAGCTCCTTATTCATTTATAGAAAACATTGTGAACTATTGGGGAGCACTTTTTGACACTTATAAATTACCACGTGAAAAACTGGTACTGGGTGTTCCTTATTATGCTCAACCTGAAGATCCATCAATTAAACAAATGTCCTTTGAAGCAATTATCGCCACTAATCCTGAATTTGCTCATCAAGATAAAGCTCAAGTAAATGGAACAACATATTATTATAACGGCATTCCCACTATAGAGAAAAAGACCAAGCTTGCTATAGATGAGGAATTTGGAGGTATGATGATATGGGAGATGGGACATGATGCACCTGGTGATTATAGTTTAACAACAGCGATAGCAAAATTATTAGAAAATGAAAAATTATTAGTAGGACAATAATAATATCTTAAACACGTTCATCAAAACAAGATGAACGTGTTTTTACGTATTGGATAGGAAAAAAATTATTGTTTCTCGTGATTTTTTGCTATTTCATCTTTTATACGTTCTTCTTCTTCTTGTACACAAATACGTGTAATTTGTTCAATTAACATATGATTAACATAGTCGCCTTCTTCAATACAAGAGCTTTCTTTATCTTCCTTCATATGTTAGAGCTCCTTTCTCCACAAAATAATATCGAAATATGATTCGGCATTGCCATTATAAAGCCGAGTTTTTCTTTTATCATTTGTATAAAAAAGAAGCTGTATTCAAAAAAACAAAAGACCTTGATTGGCTAAGGTCTTTTTAATGTATAAACATATCTTATTAACAGTAATGGTCCTCAGTGGTTTTGGAATAGAGGATATGCTCTAATTCTTTTTCAGACGCCTCATAAAACTGTCTTCCATCAGGCATTTTAAAAACATTTTGATTCAAAAGAGCAGAAATAATTTCCGCTTTAGTTGTAAAAGTATCTTTTATTGCTTCACACATACATATCACCTCAAAAATTGAAAGCGTTTACAAATTAATATTAAAGAAAAATTCAGGAAATGTCAACCAAATTTATAGGTAGTTTATTAATTATTTTAATTCAAATTTGTATTAATATCTTTTAAAACCTGACGATATAACAGAAGTGAACTGTATAAATACAAATAAGAAATTAAAAAATCAAATAACATCTTTGTAATAGCAGAGGAGTGTTTTAATGAAAAATAAGTTTACCTTTAAAACAATAAAATCAAAGCTGTCCGTTACATTAATCCTGGTTTCAATAATACCATTATTAATAATGAGTTCATTACTTTATTTTATAACAAATCATGCTTTTTCAACTATTATGAATAACAATCAAGTTTCAACAAAGGAATCTATATCCAATCAGTTACAAAACGTCTCAGAAGAGTTATTAAAATTAACAACACTTTATGCAAATAATCAAGAATTAATTGAAGCTTATTATTCAGGAGACCGTGAAAGTTTAGCAGAAGTTGTTGCTCCAATCTATAAGAGAATACAAGATGAGCATTTAGTTGACGTATTTGAATTAGGAAGTGTAGATGGTACAGTTTTTTATAGAGGTCATAATCCTGAAAAGTTTGGTGATGATAAAAGCGATAAAACGGCTATTCAAGAAGGATTAGAAGGAAAGACTTCAACGGGTTTTGAATTTGGTAGTAGTGGCTTAGCCGTCCGTGCGTTTGTTCCTATTGTACATAACAATCAGATTATAGGGACATTGCAAACTGGGCTTGGATAGTCAGGTTATTGAATCAATTACCGAGTCAGTAAAAGGTGTGCAGCTAACGATTATGAATGTAGAAGGAGAAATATTAGTAGGCTCAAATAGAAATGCAATAGGGACAACGTTCCAGGATAATTCAGTTATAAAACAAGTTACTGCTGGAAGAGAAATATCAAAAGAAAATAAACAGTCCGTTGATTTGTACATGCCTTTATATGATCCTACGAAAACAGAAGTAATTGGCATTATAAATTTAAGGCAGGACGTAGCTATATTAAATAAAGTTCAAAATCAAATTCTTATGTATCTACTTCTTATTAGTGTCGGAACTTCTGTAATTGTTATTATCATTGCTTTATTGATGAGCAGAGGGTTTTCCAGACCATTACAGCAAGTAAATATGATTATGGATGAGATATCAAATGGAAATCTTACAAATGAAATTACTAGAAAAGAACGAAATGATGAATTTGGAAAGCTAATCAATTCCGTTCTTGATACTCAATTAAAACTTAGGACTATGATTGAAAACATATTAGCTGTATCTTCTGCTGTTAAAAAGCAGTCAACAATAATGAAGGATTCCTGTGATGAGGTTAATTTGGCAAGTCAGCAAGTTGCTTTAACAATGCAAGAGCTTTCAAGTGGGTCAGAGTCACAAGCAACATCAACTACAAGCTTATCTCAACAAATTGAAGCTCTTTCACAACGGATCTATGAGGCCAATGTTGATGGAGATCTTATTAAAGAATCTACAGTACACGTGAAGAGTCTAACTAATAAAGGTTATGAGCTAATGATTGAATCTATAGATCAAATGAACATGATTAATAAGATTGTTAACGATTCTGTACAAAAAGTTGAAGGATTAGATAGACAAACAAATGAGATTTCTAATTTGATAAACGTGATTCAAGAGATAGCCAACCAGACTAACCTATTGGCATTAAACGCTGCAATCGAAGCAGCAAGAGCAGGGGAGAGCGGGAAAGGATTTGCAGTTGTAGCTGATGAAGTTCGAAAATTATCACAGCAAGTATCGCAGTCCATTTCTGGTATTACCACTATAACCAATAACATTCAATCAGAGTCGAGTAAAGTTGTTACATCCCTAATGACCGGATATGAACAAGTAGTTGAAGGAACAAATCAAATTAAAGAAACCGGAGATAAATTTGAACAGATCAATGCGTCTGTTAACGATATGGTTAACAAAATTCAAGCCATTACTCTAAATCTAAATGAAATAAAAGAAAGCAGTAGTGAAATCAATCATGCCATTGAACATATTGCTTCAATTTCAGAGGAAGCTGCTGCCGGAATTGAACAAACATCAGCTTCAGCAGTTGAAACAACAACTTCAATGGATCATATTTCCTCTCAAGCAGATGGAATTGAAGAACAAGCTGAAAAGCTAGAACTGTTAATTAGGAAGTTTAAAATGTGATAAAAAAGCGCTAACTTGATTCTTGAGAGCTTGACAATCCCAGTTTTTAAAATTTGTCTACAGTCTGAAGTCCTCATTTATTGAGGACTTTTTTATAAATATATAGATATTCTTAAAACCAGTGCTTTGCCTTTTTTATAAAAATAAATGAAAGAAAAGCAATAACAGCTAAATATGCTTCAATAATCCATAATTGAGTTAAATGACCTGTTTGGTAAAAGACAGCTGGGAAATCTACTGCGGCATGTATGAATATGGCAAGCACAACATATGAAAATTTCTTTTTTAAGACGGCGTACAAAACGAGTATAGAAAGGGCAATTTGTAAGAATACCACAAACAAACGTTCTATTATGATATAAAAAGAATCTAACACACTATGGTCCAATACACTGTTACGTAATAGTTCCATTTGGTGACTATTCATTTGACTTCCGATTGTTGCTTCAAATGTTCCAGCATTCATCATAAAAGCAAAAATAATTAAAGGAACAACTGTCAATAAATTAAGAATAACTGCTTCTATTCCTCCCCAGCCTATACCAAACGAAACACCATCTTTATATGATCTATATTTCTTTAATATCCATGTAAACAAAAGAAACCTTCCAAGCTCTTCGAAAACACCTGCAGCCATTCCACCGTATAGACCAAAGAGCCATGGGTGATCTGCATAATTTGGAAATGAAGTAATGACAACAAGATGAAGGAGCTTTTCTAATACTTGTGTTATGACAAAAAATCCAACTCCACCAATAATGATAGGTTTTACAGAGATTCCAATTTTGTTTCTGAAAAAAAGAATGAGTCCTACAAAAAGAATAAAGGAAAATATTACAGGAAAGAACATAGATATAATTGTTAAATTACTAATCATTCAAAACACTCCTTTTATTATTAAAAATGATAATGGTTGTTTTTTTTAAAAAAAGTATTATTATCATTATTAATAATAATAACGTAATGTAAGAATGTCAATCCTTTTAGTAAAATTTATTAAAAGGTTCTTCTTTAACTTAATATTTAGAATGATTTTAGGAAAATTAATAATAAAAGGACCTAAAGAAAGGGTGAGAATCATTAGGTTTTACATAACATTTTCGATAGTAGGTTTAAGCCTATTTTTTATTGTCATAAGTATTATCAAGGGCCATGAAACATTTGCAACTATGAACTTGGATGATGAAGAAAAAATTCACATTTATCTTGTAGGAGATTCAACTGTTTCAACATATAAAAAGAGTTTGTCACCTAGAATGGGGTGGGGCCAGGTTTTAGATGAAATGTTTAATGAGAAGGTTATGATTCATAACGAAGCAGTATCTAAAAGAAGCTCTAAGAGTTTTTACAATGAGGGAAGATTAACAAAAATCGTTAGCCACATACAACAAGGTGATTATCTCTTTATTCAATTCGGACATAACGATGAAAAAGTAAATGATCCAAATCGATACACTGAACCATTTACAACTTATAAGAAATACTTAAAAAAATATATTATAGCCGCAAGGTCAAAAGGTGCTTTCCCAGTACTAATAACTCCGGTTGAGCGTAGGGAATTTTCAACAAATGGACATATAGTTCATACACATGGTGATTACCCAAAAGCAATGAAACAATTAGCTAAGGAAGAAAATGTACCATTAATTGACTTAACATCAAAAAGTAATCGGCTTTTTAGTAAACTCGGAGCTAACAAAACGAAAGAACTCTTTTTATGGCTCCCTCCAAATAAAAACCCACATTTCCCTGAGGGAAAAAAAGATAACACACATTTACAGGAACGAGGTGCTTATATTGTAGCATCTTTAGTAATTGATGGAATAAAAGAACTAAATTTACCTATTAAAGAACACATAGTGAATTAAGAAAAAAAGGTACTGTTTAGAATTTATATTCTAACAGTACTTTTTTCAATTATAGGATAGATAAAGAGATAATGATCATATTCCTTTTCATTTTCTATAGGAAAACTTAACTAACAAAGAAAATCGTTAATAAAATCTCACATTGGGAAAGGAATATTTAAATAAAAAAAGAAATACATATATACGGGTTTGGTTGAAAGCGTTTACTTATATGAAGTGGAGGGATGTAGTATATGTATCTAACAATTGGAAAGCTTTTTGAACAAACTGTTTCAAAGTTTCCTAATAAAGAAGCAATTGTGGATTGCTCACGAAATATTCGTTTTACATTTGAACAGTGGAATGAAGAAGTAAATAAACTTGCTAATGCTCTGTTATCTTTAGGGGTACGAAAAGGAGATCGAATTTCTACTTATTTGTTTAACAGCTATGAATTAGGTACAGTTTATTTTGCTGCTGCAAAGATTGGTGCCATTATTAATCCAATTAATTTTAGGTTAAAAGCAGAGGAGGTTTCATACATCCTTTTAGATGCAGCTCCAAAGGTTGTATTATTTGAACAAGCTCTTGAAGAATCCGTCACGAAAATTCACAAACGATTTCCCTCTATATCTTTTATTCATATTGATGAATCTGTTCCTAGTTATGCTTCTTCTTTTCAAAACATCATAAAAAATTCTCCATCAAATCATCCAGACATCTTTGTTGAAGAAAATGATACGTATGCCATTATGTATACCAGTGGAACGACAGGACGCCCAAAAGGTGTTATGCATCGACATCGTGATATGATAGAACAAAGTTTAATTTGTATAAATGCACTATCCATTACTTCTAAAGATGTGGGTCTTGTTACAGCTCCAATGTTTCATTGTGCAGAGCTTCATTGCAGCTTTTTACCCCGTGTACATGCTGGTGCAACAAACGTTATTATCCATCATTTTGATGCAAAAAGAGTCTTAAAAACAATTGAAGCAGAAGGGGTTACAATGCTGTTTGCAGCTCCTACAATGTGGAATATGCTTCTTCAAGAAGATATTGGACAATATAAATTATCTTCACTCGAGGTTGGATTATATGGTGCAGCACCAATGGCCCCAGCTTTAGTAAAGGCTTGTAAACAAAGTTTAGGAATTGAACTTGTTCAAGCATATGGCATGACAGAGATGGGACCAGCAATTGCGTTCTTAGATAGAGATGAGCAATTATCTAAAGCTGGCTCGGCTGGTAGGGCTTGTTTTAATCATGAAATACGAATTGTAAAACCAAGTGAAGAAGGCCCATCAGATCCAGATAACATCCTTCCAGTAGGTGAGGTCGGTGAAATTATCGTAAAAGGTCCATGTATGATGATAGGATATTTTAACAAAGAGGAAGAAACAGAAAAGGCAATGTATAAAGGGTGGTATCATTCCGGAGACCTTGGGTATTTAGATGAAGATGGTTATTTATTTGTGGCTGACCGAGTTGATGACATGATCATAAGTGGTGGCGAAAATGTATATCCCCGTGAAGTGGAGGACGCTTTGTATGAACATGAGGGGATTTTGGATGTTGCTGTTTTAGGAGAACCTGATGAGTTATGGGGAGAAAGAGTAATTGCAGTTATGGTCAAAAAGAATGAAACAGTAACAGCTGAACAACTTGATCAATTTTTAAAAAGCTCAAATAAACTTGCTCCCTATAAACGACCAAAAAGATATGTGTTTGTTTCTGAATTACCACGGAATGCAAGTGGGAAAATTCAAAAGTTTTTATTAAGGAAATCATTATCACAAAATAAAGTGAAGTAAGTAGAAATTAGAGCCTTTCTGACGGAAGGCTCTAATATTATTTTAACAAGATGATAGTTAAAAGAGGGAAGGTATGATAGTGGATTGTGGGTTAAGTATTATATTACTTTTTTTCTTGAAAGCTTTTTCCGAAACATTTTTGAATACTTTAGAAGATGTATCAACGGTATTACCGATAACATTGTTTCCTGTATCTGAGATTTTTTTGACTATTTTACCTGAAGAATCAACAGTCTTTCCGACAAGACCGCCCTCACCTGAAATCGACTTAACAATTTTTCCAGATGTGTCCACAGTATGATGAACAAATTCATTAGCTTCCTTTGAAATTCCTTTAATCAATCCATCATTTCTTTCATTGTTGTTATTTGTCACTTTTCACATTCCTCCCTTTGTTAAAAAGACTACTGTAAAGGGTATGTTAGGAAAGAAGATATATGAAAAAAAGTTTATAACTTTGTCATTTCAAAAATAAGTGTAAAATTCAGTGGAAATAACATAATTCAAAACCAAATGAAAAAAGATAATGAGTATGATATAGTTAGAAAGCTATTTTTGATAAGATGAAAAGAAAAGAGACGTGATTATGTTGACTGAATTTTTAAAATTAGGTATTCGAAAAGAAGTGAATCATACATTAAAATCTTTAGGACTAATGAACCCAACACCTATTCAGGAACAAACAATTCCAAAAATATTAGAGGGAAGAGATGTGATTGCACAGGCTCAAACCGGTACAGGGAAAACACTTGCATTTGTTCTTCCCATTTTAGAAAAAATTGATGTGAGTCAATCTGAGATTCAAGCACTTATTTTAACTCCAACAAGAGAATTGGCACAACAAATATCAAAAGAAATAAAGAAGATGCTTGAAAATTTGGAAGGTGTAAATGTGCTTGCTGTTTATGGTGGACAAGATGTTGAACATCAACTGAAAAAGCTTAGAGGGGCACAGCATATTGTTGTAGCAACACCAGGAAGATTGCTTGACCATATTCGCCGTAAAACAATTGATTTATCAACGGTTACAATGCTAGTTTTAGATGAAGCAGATCAAATGTTACATATGGGCTTTTTGCCTGAAGTAGAAGATATTATTTTTGAAACACTTTCCACTCGACAAACGATGTTATTCTCTGCAACAATGCCGGATGAAATTCGGTCATTAGCTAAAAAATATTTGATAGATCCGGAGAATATACAAGTTAAAGCAAAAAATCTGACAGTTGATAAAATAAAACAAATTGTGATTGAAACAACTGACAGAAGAAAGCAAGCCACCTTGTTGCATCTGTTGCAAGAGCAGCGTCCTTTTTTAGCGATTATTTTTTGCCGTACAAAAATTCGAGCTAAAAAGCTGCAAGAAGCATTAATTGCTAATGGCTATGAATCCGGTGAATTACACGGCGATCTAACTCAAGCTAAGCGGGAAAAGGCGATGAAACGTTTTAGAGAGGCTAAAATTCAGTTCCTTGTCGCAACTGATGTTGCAGCACGAGGCCTTGATGTGGAAGGTGTGACACATGTTTTTAACTATGATATTCCTCACGATGTAGAAAGCTATATTCACCGAATTGGTCGAACAGGTAGGGCAGGTGGAGTAGGTATTGCCTATACGCTTGTGGCACCAAAAGACATGGATTTTTTACGGATGATCGAAAAAGGTATTCATCAATCTATGGAAAAACAGGTTATTAGAGGGATTAGTGTTCCTGATCGAGAAGATTATGATAAAGAAAGAAAAGAACAAATAAGAAAAGAAAGTCGTCCATTTAATAGTGGGAGAAAAAAATTCCCGAAGAAACTCTGATTCCAATCAACCAGCAAAAGAACGGAATAAAAGAGTGTCAAAATCTGCTTCTAAAGATGGAAGAAGAAATAGGCAAAGATAAAAAGGAGTGGCTGTCCCTTGTACAAGAGATGACAGCCACTCTTTTTATTTTTGAAGATCCTTTTTTGTTTGTTCACTTCTAATGTTAATATCTTTAGAAAACTCAGTATCTTTATTTTTATTATTAGGATATTTATTTTGACGCTCACGGTTATCATTGCGATTTGTCATAGTACGTACCTCCCTTCAGAGTTAGTCAATCCTATTATGTACAATAAAATTGGCTTTTATATTAACAATAATTATTAAAAAACAAAGGGATCTTACATACTCTTTTTTAAAAAGAGGATACTATATTTTAGTTACAAATTTGGCATTCTTGGTAGAATATAAGGGAGACATTAAAATGGATCAGAAGCTCTTTGGATGGATTAATTCCTTAGCAGGTAAAAACCAAACAATAGACCAAGTCATGGTGTTTGCATCAACAAAGTTTCGTTATTTGTTTGCTAGTGTTCTTTTAATGATAATGATTGGGAGTCGTTCAGGAAAGAAGCTAACATATCAAACTGTACTTTCACTGGTTATTAGTAGTAGTGCTAAGGCGTTGATTAATAAGATTAAATTTAGGCCAAGACCTTTTGTCACACGTGATGCTAATGTATTACTTGCCTCAAAACTTGATACAACCTATTTAAGTAAACATAGTTTATTATCTTTTGCTGTTTCTACCATGGTTTACATGTATGATAGAGGAATTGGGAAAATCATGTTGGCTATGTCATCTCTTACTGCAATCTCACGTATCTGGGTAGGCGCACATTATCCATTTGATGTTGTAAGAAGCTCGATAATAGGGGCATTGATTAGTATACTTGTAAAAAAATGTACATTCATAAGTTGGAGAGAAGGGTGATGTGAGATCACCCTATTTATATAGATGCCTCAATTTTTTGTTAATAATATTTCTAGGGTTATACCTTAATATTGTTCTTGCTAGTATTCTTAACTTAAGATCCACCAATTTTACATTCCTTTCCAATATGAATACAATAGTGTTTTATCATTTATAATGATATGTTGGGTTTTGGCAGATGCAAAAGACATATGCCCATAATCTGAAAATTAAAAGATGATTTGTTGAGTCATTTTAGTCAAATAAAAAAGCAAGAGAAGATTAATGAATATCACTCTCTTGCCATTGTTAATTTTTATTTTTCTTCTTGAGCATGTTTCTTTTTAAAGAATGTAACTGCTCTTTTTTTCATTGATTTTGTAAGAAAACCGCCTTTAAATGATCGGATTTCATATGACATTAAAAATGCTTTAGGCTCATGTTGATCGATGATATGAAGTAATTCTTTTTCTCTCGAGCGTTTTGCTACAATATCTAGGCGGAAACGAGCTGTGTTAATACCTTCTCCTTCAAAGACTGTAACACCGAATCCCGCTGTTCTTAATGCATTCACTAATTCCATATTTTTATCCAATATATTAGCTTGATACGTAATATATCCAATTGCCAGTTTTCGTTCTAATGCTCCTCCAAGAAGCAATCCGACGCTAAATCCAACAACGTAAGCGACTATATTGTATATATTTGATAGGTCTTGAAAAACAAAGATTAAGCTAACAATATAAATAATTCCCTCTAATAATCCAACACCTGCAGCTGATTTCGTTTGATTTTTCACGAGTAAAATTGTTCTGATCGTTAGAACAGGAACATAAATAAGTTGTAAAACAAAAATAAGTAAAGCCTGTAAAAGCATATTTCGTATTTCCCTTCTAAAAAGTAATATCGAAAGCATAACATATTTTCAAAATAAATTTTATGGATTGTGAGCAATTTTTTTCAAAAAATCTTAAGGGAATTCTAGGAAATTATATGTCATATCATTCTACCCCGTTTAGGTTAAGTTAAAACATAAAGATAATATTATTATGTAAACTAAAGGTTGTAACTTTATAAAAATATTAACAACTATAAAAGTAAACAAAACTAACTATTTTTTTGAGAAGATGGAAGTTTTAAACAATACCTTTTATAATAAAGAAACAAGATATTATTTAAAGGGAGTTTCACTTTGATTAAACCAAGAATAAATTCTTTAAAACCATCACAATTAATCGTTTCATTTTATGTTATGACTGTTATTATTTCTGTATGCTTATTAAGTTTACCAGTTGCGCTTAAACCGAATGTTAGTTGGTCTTTTTTAGATGTTGTTTTTACTGCAGTAAGTGCTGTTAGTGTAACAGGACTCACAGTTGTCTCAACACCTGATACATTTAGTGTTACTGGTATTTTTATTCTTTTATTTATCCTCCAATTTGGGGGAATAGGGATTATGACATTAGGTACATTTGTTTGGCTAGTCTTAGGAAAAAAAATTGGTCTTAAAGAAAGACAATTAATTATGACTGATCAAAACCAATCACATTTATCAGGTTTAGTGAAGCTGATGAGGCAGATATTGGTTATTATTTTGATTATAGAAGCAATTGGTACTATTATTTTAGGAACCTATTTCCTCTCATATTTCCCTACTTGGCAAGAAGCATATCTACAAGGGTTATTTGCATCGGTGAGTGCTACGACTAATGCAGGATTTGATATAACGGGAGAATCACTTATTCCATTTGCTCATGATTATTTTGTTCAAACGATTAACATTATCCTTTTAACACTAGGGGCAATTGGGTTTCCGGTGTTAATTGAGTGCAAGGACTATATCTTACATAAAAAACAGAATAATAGGAGATTTCGCTTTACATTATATACAAAATTAACGACAATTACGTTCTTTGCTCTCATGATACTTGGTACAATAGCAATTTTAGCACTTGAAGTGAATCATTTTTTTCAAGATAAATCATGGCATGAATCTTTCTTTTACGCATTCTTCCAATCTTCTTCGACCCGTAATGGTGGTTTGGCTACGATGGATGTTAGTGATTTCTCAGAACCTACATTGATTATCTTATGCGTTTTAATGTTTATAGGGGCATCACCAAGCTCTGTTGGAGGAGGTGTAAGGACAACAACATTTGCGATTAATTTGTTGTTTTTATTTGCTTTTGCAAGGGGATATAAAAATGTTCGTATCTTTAAACGTGAGCTTCATGAGGATGATGTGAGAAAATCGTTAGTTGTTACGGTTATTGCTGTTTTTCTCTGCTTTTTAGCTACGGTCATTCTAACAAGGACAGAATCTTTTTCTCTTATAGAAATACTCTTTGAAGTATGTTCAGCATTTGGTACAACGGGGTTATCAATGGGCATTACAGCTGACCTAAGTTCAATTGGAAAGATTGTGATCACACTACTAATGTTTATCGGACGAATTGGTATTCTATCATTTATCTTTCTAATTAATAAAGGAGATGTTGAAACGAATTATCATTATCCAAAAGAAAGAGTTATTTTGGGTTAAGTTCACACTAATGAAAAACAAGGGGTATTATCATGCCAATCAATCTATTATAGAACTTGATTGGCATTATATTTAAAAGGTTAGATTAAAGAAGGGGATGGGGAGAAAAATGAATATTTCAATCTTTAGGATTGCAAACAAGTTAATTACTGGAAATGGTGCGACAGAAAAGTTAATGGATGAGGTAGTACGATTACACATAGAAAATCCATTAATTGTAACAGATAAGGTGCTAGAATCAGTTGGGGTAATTAATCAAATAAAGGTAATTTTAAAGAATCTCCCTCATGATGTATATTCAGGTGTTCAACCTGAACCAGAAATTGCAATAGTTGAAGAGTGTAAACGAATGTTTTTAGAAGGAAAGCATGACGGATTAATCGCCGTAGGTGGTGGAAGTGCAATAGATATTGCAAAAGCTGTTTCGGCCTATGCAAAGATTGATGATCATCTAAAAAGCATATTCGGAACAGATTTAATCCCGGAGAAGGGATTTCCGATTATTGCTATTCCTACAACAGCAGGAACTGGATCTGAGGTAACAAATATATCTATTTTATCTGATAAAGAAGAGCAGTTAAAGAAAGGAATTGTCAGTGATTTCATTTTACCAGATGTTGCAATTGTTGCTCCGGAAATGACGATTACGATGCCAAAGTCAGTTACAGCTGCAAGTGGCATTGATGCACTTGTACACGCAATAGAGGCGTATATTTCTGTAAACGCTTCCCCGATTACTGATGCTTTAGCTATTCATGCGATCAAGTTAATTTCAACAAATCTACCGAAAGCTTATGCAAATCCTGCTAATATACAGGCGAGGGAACAAATGGCAATAGCTAGCCTTATGGCGGGTATGGCATTTGGAAATGCAGGAGTTGGAGCAGTTCATGCCCTTGCATATCCACTTGGAGGACGTTTCCATATTCCGCATGGAGTTAGTAACGCGCTATTACTACCATATGTTATGGAGTGGAATAAAATAAGTTGCTTGGACCGTTTTCGAGAAATTGCAGTTGCTTTAGGTGAAAATGTTCAGGACTTAACTGATCGTGAAGCAGCGGATAAGGCTGTTTTTGCAATGGATTATTTATGTCGTGCTGTAAATATTCCAAAGGGGTTACGTTCATTTCAAATACCAGAATCAGCGATAATCGATATGGCAGAAGACGCAAGTAAAATTGAACGCCTTCTAAAAAATAATCCAAGGGTGTTCTCAAAACAAGAAATAGAGGAAATTTACCGGTCAGCTTACTGAGTAATCTTTGGTAGTTTTTGATTTTTTAAGGTTCACTCGTTTAAAAGTTATGATAATAATCACGTAGTTGGAGGTCGACTTTGAGTGTTCAAAACAATTATAGAGCCAAGGGTTTCTGAAACAGATGGGGTAGGTCATATAAATAACACCACCATTCCTATATGGTTTGAGGCTGGGAGAAATCAATTATTCAAGTTATTCACTCCTGATAACACATTTGAAAATTGGAAAATGATTATTCTCAATATGAATGTTGACTTTGTTCATCAAATATACTTTGGCCAAAATGTTGAGGTCTATACATGGATTAAAAAAATAGGAAATAGCAGCTTAGAATTGTATGAAGAAATACATCAAAATGGGAGAATCTGTGCAAAAGGTACAGCTGTTTATGTGAATTTTAATAAAGATAAACAAAAATCAGAGTCTATCTCAGAACAATTAAAAAACATTCTACTTAATCATATTTATGAAGGCGTTTAGTCAACCTATTTGATAATTGACTAGTCTCATAGAGTTTCTTCAAGATATAGCTTTTTTCATGGCTGTTAATAAAATGTAATTATTAGTATTAAATTATAATAATTATAAATAAATATTGATTTTTATTTGATAGGTGTTATGATAATAAAGAAGACAATCATTCACATACTATTCTCATTTTATTCTCAAAAAACTATTCTCAAAAAAAGCATCCATGGATGCTTTTTTTGATGAGTAATGGATATGATGCTACATGCAATGTTTACAATGTCACAACGTTTGCAAAAGCTTCACTATGCTCTCGTCGCTCTTTACGAACATTTCTTCTTTGTTGTGCTGTATTAAACAGCATAACTTCTTCATCTGATTCTGGTATAACCTGTGGGACTTGTTCTGGCTTCCCATTTTCATTAAGTGCAACAAAAGTTAGAAACGAAGTGGCAGCAAGTCGTCGCTCACCAGTTTTAAGATCTTCAGCAATGACTTTCACAAAAACTTCCATTGATGAGCGGCCAACTGATGAAACATATGATTTTAAGCTAACTGAATCACTCTGACGTATGGGAATCAAAAAGTCTACTGAATCTGTGGAGGCCGTTACAACCTCACAACGTGAATGCATCGCTGCGGATATAGATGCCACATCATCTATATAGCTCATTAACTTTCCACCAAATAGTGTATTATGGTTATTTGTATCTAAAGGAAATACTCTGCTTGTTTTAATTACTAGTGATTCCTTACATGTTTTTGCCGTTAATTCAGCCATATTTATCTCTCCTGACTTTTTTTCCTTATGCTCATACAATTATTCATTTTCATATTGAAATCGTCAATTGTATTGTTTGGTTTTCTTACACCTTCTATTAGTATGTTTCATTAGAATGATAGCTGATACTCTCTAAATAGTTTACATAACGATATTATTATAAATTCATCTTTTGATTATTAAAAAAACCCTGCTACTGTGGCCAGGGTCAACTATTTATGATTAAAATGCCTATCAATAAATGCGCATATGGTTTTAATTGTTTTTTCCTTAAAAAGGTTGGGAACTGACTCATTATTAGGAAATACTACGATAATAGAATTCATTTTCTACCTGATTATGTTGATATCCTAGAGATATGAGTTTATTTTTAAGTTCATCTGGAAATTCAGATGATCCAGTAATTGAGGTAAAAAGTGGAGTGGGGTAGACCCTAACATCAATATCGCCTTTTCCAGTGTATATGACTACAAGATCATGATCGTTTTTTATCAGCCATTGACTTTTTGTATAAAGAGAAATACGGGCATGTTCAAGTGAAGAAATACCTGGTAGATTGATTCCATATACAAGGTTTACAGTCCTAACCAAATCCTCAAGCGAATAGTTTGGAATCATACTCAAATAAAGATCCATAACTTCTGCCTTCTTTAACGTCATAATGTGTTGATCAGTTTCAAAAGAACGTGCTTTTTGATCTAAAGCTTTTGTAACTCCGGTCATAATTTCTTCAGCGTAGATTGATAGCTTAGCACCTTCACCGTCATTTGAAATCTCGATTAAATTTAATCCAAAGATATCTGTAACAGCTTTCCTAAATGTTGTTCCAGTTAATTTAACATTTGTATCGTTTAAAAAAACATTTAAAACATCCAGCTTTGAAAGGTGATTTATTTCACCATCATTGAAAGTATTAGTACTTTCTTTTAATACTTTCCTTATATAGAATGGGTATTTATCATGTTCTTCATTTGGTTTTTGAGGGGCTTTATTTATAAATTTCTTGAACAATGACATTAACACAAATAAGAATATTGCTAAAAATGGTAGTAGAATTTTAGTGCGTTTCATTTTTCAATATCCACCTTAATATTAAACATTAATAATTCTAGTTTAATAAATTAATGAGATGAATTCTATTAAAAATTCAAGTTAGATACATTTTATTTCATTCTTTGCGAAAATATGACAATTTCTGAATGTGTTTAGAATCAATAACCCCCTGAATAGAAAGTCAGGGGGTTTGATTTTATTTTTTCCACCATGTATCAAACATTGATGCCGGAACTTCTCGTTTATGTTGTGTGATCATATAGCGCTTTTCAATTTTTTCAGCTACCTCAGAACCCACCTGTTTTCCTTCTAAATAATCATCTAACTGATCATAACTAATGCCGAGTTCGGTTTCATCAGCTTGAAGTGGTGTTTGATCTAATAGATCTGCTGTAGGAGTTTTTAAATAAAGTCGTTCTGGTGCATTTAACTCCTGTAATAAGCTTCTTCCTTGGCGTTTCGTTAAACCTGTTAACGGTAATAAATCGGCACCGCCATCTCCATACTTAGTGAAAAAGCCAGTTACAGCTTCTGCAGCATGATCTGTACCGATCACAAGCAAGCCGTCTTGACCGCCAATCGCATATTGTGTAATCATTCGTGTTCGAGCTTTTACATTTCCTTTGTTAAAATCAGAAAGGGCTTCACCCATTGTTTTTTTATAAGAATCAGTAAAGGCATCGACACTACTTGATATATCAAAAGCAACACTTTTGTCAGGTTGTATAAAAGAAAGGGCTAATTGTGCATCTTCTTCATCCTTTTGAATACCATATGGAAGTCTTACTGCAGTAAAGCTTGCATCATACCCTTCATTTCTTAATTCTTCTACAGCAAGCTGTGCTAAACGACCAGAAAGGGAAGAGTCCTGCCCACCGCTTATTCCTAGAACAAATCCTTTTGCTCCCGTCATCTTTAAATAGTCCTTTAAAAATGTGATCCGTGCACTAATCTCTTCTTTCGGGTTTATGGTTTCTTTTACATGTAACTCGTTCATGATTTTCTTTTGTAAACTCATAACGTAAAACCTCCATGCCTGTTTCTTTGGTATCCCTAGTTTTTCGTTATCATTTCAGATACCTTTTGTTTTACTTCTTCAATATTTTTCATTTTGTTTTCCCAACATGCTTGACTAAGATCAACAGGATATTCCTCAGGATGTAAAGCACGCTTATATTCATCCCAAAGTAACTCTAAATTTTCTATTGTATAGTTTTGCATTTCTTTAAGGGATGGAGCCTCATACACAAGTTTTCCGTTATCAAAGATCTTATGATGAAGCTCCTTTGCTTCAAAGTTTGTAACAAATTTACTTACGAATGTATGAATAGGGTGGAACATTTTTAACTTTTCTTCATTTTCCGGTTGTTCATGTTGGAGTGTAATATAGTCTCCTTCAGATTTATGATTTAATGTATTGATTATTCGATACACCTTTTTAAGACCTGGAGTTGATACCTTTTCGGGATTTCCACTTATTTTTATCGTATCGACCATTTGCCCGTTTTCATCTTCAATTGAAGCTAGTTTATAAACTGCACCTAGAGCAGGTTGGTCAAAGGCAGTAATTAGTTTCGTACCAATTCCCCAAATATCAATTTTTGCTCCTTGAGATTTAAGGTTTATGATTGTTGATTCATCTAAATCATTAGAAGCAATAATTTTTGTGGAATGGAATCCGGCTTTGTCAAGCATCTTTCTTGCCTCTTTTGAAAGGTACGCAAGATCTCCGCTATCAAGGCGAATCCCTTTGAACTCAATTTGATCTCCTAGTTCTTTTGCAACTTTAATAGCATTCGGAACTCCCGACTTTAACGTATCGTAAGTATCCACCAAGAAAACACATTCTTTATGTCTTCGGGCGTATTTATGGAAGGCAATGTATTCATCTTTATAAGCTTGAACAAACGCATGTGCGTGGGTACCTGAAACAGGTATACCAAAAAGCTTTCCAGCTCTTACATTTGAAGTGGCATTAAAACCACCTATAAACGCTGCTCTTGTTCCCCAAATAGCTGCATCTAATTCATGAGCACGACGTGTACCGAACTCCATTACCGTGTCATCTCCGGCAACATGCTTGATCCGAGCTGCTTTTGTAGCAATTAAAGTCTGGTAGTTTACGATGTTTAAGAGGGCAGTTTCAATCAACTGAGCCTCAGCTAAAGGAGCCTCAACTCGAATGATTGGTTCATTGCCAAACACCATTTCTCCTTCTTTAACAGAATAAACATTGCCAGTGAAACGAAGCTGACTTAAATAATCTAAAAAGTCATCCTTGTACCCTAACTCATCACGCAAATAAGTAATATCAGTTTGAGAAAATGAAAATTGCTCCAAGTACTGAATGATTCTTTCTAAACCAGCAAAAATACCAAATCCATTTCCGAAAGGCAGTTTTCTAAAGTACACTTCAAAAACAGCTTTTCGCTGATGAATGGAATCTTCCCAATAAGATTCAGCCATGTTTATTTGATAAAGATCAGTATGTAATGCTAAACTATCGTCATCATTATATGTGTTCATTTTTTGTCCTCCAGTGTAAGTTCAATTTTTCACAAAGGCCGGTATATACGGCAAAGGAGGGATTATCATATCGAATTACTAGGTTCATGGTTGTATATAATTCTATAGAACTTTTGCATTTAAACAGGAAGAAAAATGCTGTAACGCCCAGTCATGACCTTGTTGATTAAAGCTAGCAACAGCTTCTTTATATACAACAATTGAAAATCCCTTATTATAAGCATCAACTGCTGTGTGTAATATACAAATATCTGTACATACACCAACTAAGTGAAGCTCCGTTATTCCACGTTCCTTAAGTTTTATTTCAAGATCAGTGCCGGCAAAAGCACTGTAACGCGTTTTGTCCATCCAATAAACATTTAGATTATCTTTATTTGTTATGTATACTTCTTGTAGTTTTCCAAATAAATGTCTGCCTTCTGTATGACGAATATTATGTGGTGGAAATAATTTTGTTTCTGGATGGAAATGATCATCTTTTTCATGTAAATCAACTGCAAATACAACAAAGTCATCGTTACGAATAAATTGTTGTGTTAAATCGGCAAGTTTAGTTTCAATGTCTTGACCAGGTTGACCACATGTTAATGCCCCATGATCAGCGATAAAGTCAATTGTGTAATCAATAGCAACTAAAGCTCTTTTCATGGTTAATACCTCCTTCATAGTATGAGAAACATTACAAGTTGTAAATATTTCAGCAAGGAAAGTTTGTCACTTATACTTATCATAAGTATATCAATTTAACCAGCAAATGATTATGTTTAATTTTACACAATCTCTACAATTTAGCAAATAAGGGAAAGAAGAGGAGAGGATAAAAATAACCAGTACAATCAGGTACTGGTTATTTTTAATTTTTGAGACAAAGATTTTACGATTACACTTAGTCATCCTAATAAAGCTTCTTGGATGGTGTAATGTGCAACAAGTTAAAAGGTGAAGAAAAAAATCGTGATTTGATTTAATAGCGACCGTTACGAAATTATCTCACTTATCTTCTATTGAAAAGATTAATTTATTATTCGATGGATCACTTACAATAAAATCATTTTGTTGCTGTGCAAAATTTGTTCCGAAAGTTTCTAATCTTGTCAGAGCTGATTGTCTTGTTTCTTCATTTGGAAACATTAAGGTAAACGATTTCATACCTAATTCATTTTCTAATGGAGAAGGGAACTTCCTGCACTATGCCAAGTATTTAAACCAATATGATGATGATATCCGCCGGTTGATATAAACAAGGCTTGTAATCCATAGCGGTTTACTGCATTAAACCCGATTAAACGATAAAAGTCCTCAGATTCCTTAATAGTTGAAACTTGTAAATGTATATGTCCCATAATCGTTTGGGGCGAGATTTTAGTAAAAGGTACCTCACTTTTTTCTAATAACAGACTTTGTGCATCTAAAGGATTTGTTGCCATTTCAATCGTTCCGTCAACCTTTTTCCAGTTATCCTGTGAGCGGTCAGCATACAGCTCAATACCATTGTTATCGGGATCTGCTAAATATATGGCTTCACTAACAAGATGATCTGATGCACCTTGAAGTGGGTATCCTGAATGTATTAAATGGTAAAATACATTCGCTAACTCCGTTCGGTTAGGAAGGAGAAGAGCAAGGTGATATAATCCAGTTTTCCTGCCGGAATTAGCAATGGCTGAATTAACTTCTTCTATAGTAATTAACGGTTTAACTCCATCTGCAGTTAGAGACACCAATTTTTCTGACGTATTAAGAACAGATAAGCCGATCATTTTTTTATAAAATGAAAGAGACTGTTCCAAGTCGCTAACCTTTAAATGGACATTTGACACATAAATATTAGGCGGTGTATGAAAGTTCATCAATATTCCTCCATCAATATACTTACTTTTTGTAAGTAAGTATATTGTTCATTAAGATAAAACGTCAAGCAAAATACATTAGGTGGATATGAGTTTTGAATTATTAGTTAAAATGTATAAATATTAGTTTTTTTAAACATTTAATAGCTCTTCAGTTTCTAGTAATGTATAAAAATAGTAATCTTTATAAGGAAATGACATGAAAGCGGTTACCTATAAAATTTTATAAAAATACAGAAAATTTAACGGAAAAACTCTTGTCAAAATATGAATCTTTAAATATAATAAAGTCATGTTATAAAAAACGACATAGAAATGAGAGGTTATCTAACATGAGTGAAGCGGTTATTTCAAAAGGTAAAAATGAGACGGAAATTCTTGCACAAATTAAAGAAATCATTAGCTCAAAAAGTGTAGAGCTTATCCATCTACAATTCGTAGATATAGAGGGTATTTTAAAAAGCGTTACTGTAACGGTTGAGCAATTTGATGATGTTGTTGCAGGGAAACAAATGTTTGACGGTTCATCTGTAAAAGGTTTCTCTCCAATTAATAAGTCAGACTTATACTTACAACCAGATCTAACAACATTTGCAGTATTACCTTGGTCTGTTGAGGAAGGTTACTCTGAAGCACGTTTCCTCTGTTCAGCAGTGAATCCTGATGGAACTCTTTTCGAAGGAGATACTCGTAACGTATTAAAAAAGACTGTTGAGCGTGCAGCTGATAAGGGTTATACCATTTCAGTAGGTCCTGAATTAGAATTCTTCTTATTTAAAACAGATGCGGATGGAAATCCAACTCGACAATTAGATGATAACGCTGGATATTTTGAGCCTTCTCCAAAAGACTTTGGTGAGCGAGTACGTTTAGAAATCTATCGTGCATTAAAAGCAATGGGCTTCACAATTGAAGCATCTCACCATGAAGTTGCGGAAGGTCAACATGAAATCAACTTTAAATATGCTGATGCTCTAGGTGCAGCTGATTTATCAACAACTTACAAATGGGTTGTTAAAACAATTGCTCAAAAGTTTGGTTTACATGCTACTTTCATGCCAAAACCAGTATTCGGTATCAATGGTTCTGGAATGCACGTAAATATGTCATTCTTCAAAGATGGAGAGAATGCATTTTATAATGAAGCAGACGAGTTACAATTATCTGACGAAGCTTATTCGTTCATCGGTGGTTTAGTGGAAAGCGCAAAAAACATTGTTGCTGTAACAAATCCACTAGTAAACTCATATAAGCGTTTAGTTCCTGGATATGAAGCACCTTGCTATATTGCATGGTCTGCATCTAACCGTTCAGCTTTAATCCGTATTCCAGCTAAAAAGGGTATGGCAACTCGCGTAGAGCTTCGTTGTCCAGATCCATCTGCGAACCCATACTTAACATTTGCAATTATCGCATCTGCTGGTCTTGATGGAATTGAAAAAGGCCTTAAAGCTCCAGCTTCAATCAATGAGGACATCTTCCACATGACAGAGGAGCGCCGTGAAGAATTGGGTATTGAAAATCTTCCAGGAAGCCTAGAAAAAGCTATTGCGGAATTCCAAAACGGCGAAATCGGTCGCAAAACATTAGGAGAGCATGTATACGGTGAGTACGTATCTGCTAAAAAAGCAGAATGGGATAGCTATCGCACTGCTGTTCACTCTTGGGAAATCGATAACTATCAATCTAAATTCTAATATAAGCTGTTGTAAAAGCCGGGTGAGACATCACCTGGCTTTTTTGCATTTTTTTGTAGTGCCTGTCACTACCCGATTTTTGTAGAATTTTGTAAAATGAAAGGGTGGAAATAAAGTTTAGTTCCGGTAAACAATTTAAGTTAGAAGGAATGTGTACATTTTAATAGAATACTAAGTGTGTGATTTAATAAGAGGATGGTTCATTAGTGTAATTTTGTAATAATAATGTTATGTAAACCAGAAATTATTATGGTTACAATGAAACTTTGTTTCTTTAATGACGTACTAGTTAGTATTAATTTATGAAATGGCGGGATATACTTGTTAAATTCTTATCTTGAGAACAGCATAACTAATTACAATAGTATTTTTACAAGTTTAAAGGATTCTTTTAAATGGCATGCAGATGACAAAATTCTTATGTTAGTTTCAACGATGTATATCGTAAATGATACAAACTTTGATATAGAAAGATACAGTCGTATAACCGATTACATAAAAGCAAATGTTGGTTTCTTTTCTTATTTAAAATCAACACAAAGGTTTACAACAGCTGCTACACTCGATTTAATGACTTCAGACCCAAAAGAAGGTTTTAAAAAGTTATTAGGCATATATGAAAAACTAATTCAGGAAGGGTTTTCTAGAACAACCTTTACATATATTGCCGCTGGGACTTTATTAAAGCTTGATGACTCAAAGATTGATGTTTACATAAAGAAATCCTTTGATATATTTAGAGGAATGAAGGAACATCATTTCTTTTTAACAGGATCAGGTGATTATCCTTTAGCAACTTTGCTTGCACAAACTGGAGACGATGTATCTTGTTCGATTGAACGAATAGAAAAGTATTATCAAGAATTACATAAAAAAGGGTTTTACCGTGGGGATTCTTTACAGTTTTTAAGCCATATTTTAGCTTTAGATTCCAATTTAGAAAAAGAAAACTTATTTCAAAAGTGTTTGGATGTGAAGGAGCTTCTTACTAACAATGGAATCAAAGTTAAAACAGCATATTACCCTTACGTTGGAATCTTAGCTTTGTTAGAACAACCTGAAAATTATATACAAACAATTACAATGATATATGAACGTTTAAATTCTGATAAAAAATTTAAATGGCAAAAGGATATTAACTTTATGGTGGCTATTGTATTCCTATTAAAGGAAAAAACCGAATTAGGAGACATAGTAACAGCAGGCCTGAGTACATCAATTGAATCCATTCTTCAAGCCTCAGCAAGCAGCGATGATTGCAAGTGTGTCAGCTGCTACTGCAGCTTCTTCTTCATCTAATGGCGGGGAATAACGAAAAAACAAGACTTGTTACATATTAAGTAAAATCCACAATATTGTCGAATGAATTTCGTTCTAAAAACAAAATTCATGGTTATTCGACTAAAAACTTGCTATAGTAGATGTTGTGGTAGTTTATTACATTATTAGTAAGTAAAGGTCGGATACAAATGATGTTACAATCATCTATTTTAGAAAAAGTTTTTATGCAATCAACAATTCCTCAAATGATATTTGAATATAATTTAAAGCAAAATGTTGCTAATAAAGCATTTTTTGAATTTATTGGATACTCTAAAGAAGAGTGGGATGAGTTATCTATTGAAGAAGTTTCACACCCCGAAGACTATGTGTTAGATATGCAGCTTTATCATGAAGTGTATACCGGGAAACGTGAGTCCTATCAAATGGAAAAGCGGTATTTCCATAAATCAGGTGAAATTATTTGGGGATCTTTACATGTAACAGCAATTAATGATCCTATGACAAATAATAAATACTTTTTAGCTCAGGTATTTGATATTACAGAACAAAAAAACCTTGAAAGGGTTTTAACGCATAACGAACAAAAATATAAATTGTTAGCTGATCATTCATCTGACATAATCGGGTTGTATTTGCCAGATGGGAGATTTTTGTATACATCTCCATCTATAAACCAGATTTTAGGATATGAAGATGATGAATTATTAGGAGAACTTCCATATAGCTTTATTCATCCAGATGATATTTCTTTTGTGGAAAAAAAACATAAAACTCTATTAGAGAGTAAAAGTCCGTGTTAGCAACTTATCGCTTCAGACATAAAGATGGAACTTATATTTGGGTGGAATCTAACTTAAGATCTGTAATAGATGAGCAAACTGGTAAGATTACGGGTATGATTGCAATTTCCAGAGATATTAGAAGTAGGCTTGAACAAGATAAACTTCTACATAGATCAGAAAAAATGGCTGTTGTTGGACAACTTGCTGCGGCTGTAGCACATGAAATTCGTAACCCGTTAACATCAGTAAAAGGTTTTATTCAACTTTTTTCTGAAACGAAACAATGTAATGAAGAATACATGAATATTGTTCTTAATGAACTGGATCGTGTTGAAGATATTATTTTTGAATTTTTAACTTTGGCACGCTCACACCAAGAGAAAATGGAAACGATAAAGATTGATGAGTTATTGAAACAAGTCATTCAATTGTTACAAACTCAGGCCATATTAGTTAATAAAGAAATAAATTTTTTGGTTGAATCGAATATTCCTCCCGTAAAAGGAGATTCCAACAAGTTAAAACAAGTTTTTTTTAATATTATACAAAATGCTCTGGATGCGATTGATGAGAAAGGTGTTGTTTTCGTTAGACTCTATTCGAACGATTCCCGAGTATGCATGGAATTTATAGATAATGGTTGTGGAATTCCCGAGAACCGACTTGAAAGTGTAGGTGAGCCCTTTTATTCTACAAAAGAAAAGGGGACTGGAATGGGGTTAATGACCAGCTATAAAATTATTGAAAACCATAAAGGGAAGATTGATATTGATTCAACTGTCGGAGAAGGAACAACAGTAAGTGTTTCGCTACCTTTATCATGATCCTGAATTTGAAATAGAGAGAGGTGCTTCTCATGTTTTATGTTGTTTTGGATTTAGGGTGTGCAGAGTGTGGAGAAAGCTCGAATGTCCTTGGTATTTTTACAAGTTTGGATAAAGCAAAAGCTGCTAGAGATGAATACAAAGAATTGAATTCTTTAGATGAGTATTCAGATCATGAATTTTTTATATATAAAATTGATGAGCTAGATAAAATTTTTAACAATAGTTTTGAACATCTTGTGGAATAAGAAACAATTGTCCTTCTTCATCATATATTGATTGAAAAAGGGGAATGTAAGATGGTGAAATATTATTGCTCCAGATGCATGTTGTTAAATGATGATAGTAGTTGTTGTATGAAATGCGGGAATTTAGAATTAAAACATTTAACAATTAGTGTTCAAAATCAAAAAGGCAAGAAAGAGTAGAAATTTCCAAACATACCTTTCTTATATACATTTAAGGGTTCTCCTGATTAAGGGGAACCTTTTTATTGTACTCTAAAGAAAGGATGGAAATGGCTGATAATAGGGAGCGTTTACAAATACATCAGCCAAGGATGTTTATACAATTAGAGGAACGGTCAGAATCTGAGGTTTTTGAAATTTTTATTTCTAACACTCCATTCATGAATGTTGCTGAAATTTTTTTTTGTTCGATTCTATATGGGAGAACAATTTTTCTAGTTACTTCATTATTTTCTTGTTTTTCAGCTTCATTATCCTTTAACACATTAATCAAAATCTGCTCTTGGCAAACCTGTATGTTGATGTTTTCTTTTTTTATTTTTTCTCCAAGTTCGCCCTCGACAATAAAATAATCACTAGTCTCAAATAAATCAACTCTAAACGTGTGCTCATCCAGCAAGCTTGTAAACGGATCAGTAAAAAATTGAGTCATCCAATCTTCTATACCTTTAATGTTCAATGGATTAGAACATTTTCTAATATTCATGTTTATTGACCTCCATAGACGTTGCATACATTATAAAACATAGGTCCCCTTAACCTTTAAATTATTCACAAAGTGATTTTTGGTGAAGGGGAATTGTCCAATGGATATCTAAAATAAGTAAAACGAGGAAATAAAAAAGGAATGGGAAGACCCATTCCTTTTACATATCATGCCCTTGATTATTCTTTTGGCGAGTATGGTTTGCATTCTTAACCTTTTTAGAACCGTCTAATGGTTCTGGTTGCCCAGGATTGTTTCCTTTTGGAGCATTTTTGCGAATATCTTTTCCAGTATTTTTGTTCGTCATCAATATCCCTCCTCTTGATATATATCATGAGTCAAATGTTGCAAAAAAATGCTGAACAAATATGAATAAATTCCAGTTAATATCACATCCTAATATATGGTTTAAATATGATAACTGAAAGGAATGTGAAATTATGCCATATAATAAGGATAAGCAACAATCGTTCCAAGCCGCGCAACAGGGAGCGGAGGAAGCTTTTGATGTTTATGATAATCTTGTAAAAGACGGTGCTGACTACGGACATCAATTGAAGCATTTAGCAGAAGAAGTAAACGAGGCTTATCAGCAAATAAATAATGCACTGGAAAATGCTTCGGAAACACAAAGAAATAGACTTGAACAATATCAGCGAGATCTTCAACAAATTGTTCAAGAAGTCAATCAAACAGAACAGTAAAAAACGACGGTGATTCCGTCGTTTTTTGTTGTCGTATAAACAAAAATTATTGATTTTTCTTTCTCTTCTTATTGTTCTGTCTTTGTGCAGCAGTTAAAGGCTCATTTTGAAGTTCTTCATTGTATCCGGTGCCAACTCCTTGAGCGCTTGCATCATTCATACCCATTCTAACATGATTTGCTTTACGTTTAGCCATTGCTTCCTTCACCTCCCGATAAAATTAGCTTGTCACATTTGATAAAATTGCATGCAAACTCAGTGACAGGTAAAAAAATAACAGAAAAAATATTTAAAAAATTTTAAAGTTACTATACTATTTCCTTCAAAATTTGATATAGTAAAAAAGTAAAACTAGTACGCTTTCATAAGAATAACTTATACATATCAATAACATCATTGTTATTTACTTATGTTACTAGTTGTATTAAGATTAAATTGTGAAAATTATTAAAAATGGGGCAACATCCTTCGACAAGAGTCGATCCTTGATCTTACTAAGGGGGAGAATTAATGACTAATCAAGTAACTACAAAAAATGATGTTTTCCAATCACGTAAAAATTTTACGGTAGATGGAAAGACCTACAACTACTATTCATTACAAGCATTAGAAGATGCTGGAATTGGTAACGTTTCACGTTTACCATATTCAGTAAAAGTTCTTTTAGAATCTGTACTACGTCAAGTAGATGGCAGAGTTATCACTAAAGAACATGTTGAAAACTTAGCGAAATGGGGAACAAACGAACTTAAAGATATCGATGTTCCATTCAAGCCATCTCGAGTTATCCTTCAAGACTTCACTGGTGTACCAGCAGTTGTTGACTTAGCTTCATTACGTAAAGCTATGGCTGATATGGGTGGAGATCCTGATAAGATTAATCCTGAGATTCCAGTAGACCTTGTTATTGACCACTCTGTACAGGTTGACCGCGCTGGAACTCCTGATGCGCTTCAATTCAATATGGATCTTGAATTCGAACGTAATGCAGAGCGTTATAAATTCTTAAGCTGGGCAAAAAAATCATTTGATAACTATCGTGCTGTACCACCTGCAACTGGTATCGTACACCAAGTTAACTTAGAGTACTTAGCAAATGTTGTTCATGCTGTACAAAACGAAGATGGTGAATTTGAATCATTCCCAGATTCATTAGTTGGAACTGACTCTCATACAACAATGATCAATGGTATCGGGGTTCTTGGATGGGGTGTTGGTGGTATCGAAGCGGAAGCTGGTATGCTAGGACAACCATCATATTTCCCAGTGCCTGAAGTAATTGGTGTTAAACTAACTGGAGAACTTCCAAACGGTACAACTGCTACTGACTTAGCGTTAAAAGTAACTCAGGTTTTACGTCAACAAGGTGTTGTTGGTAAATTCGTTGAGTTCTTTGGTCCTGGTGTAGCACAATTACCACTTGCAGATCGTGCAACAATTGCAAACATGGCCCCTGAATACGGCGCTACTTGTGGTTTCTTCCCAGTTGATGAGGAAGCTCTAAACTACATGCGTTTAACTGGTCGTGATGAAGAGCAGATCAAAGTAGTAGGCGAATACTGTAAAGCGAATGGATTATTCTTTACACCTGAAAATGAAGATCCAATCTTCACTAAGGTTGTTGAAATTGACCTTACTGAAATTGAAGCGAATCTTTCTGGTCCTAAGCGTCCACAAGATTTAATTCCACTTTCAGCGATGAAAGAAAAATTCCACGAGCATTTAGTAGCTCCAGCTGGAAACCAAGGATTCGGATTAGAAAAATCTGAACTTGACAAAGAAATCACTGTGAAATTCAAAAATGGTGATGAAACAAGCATGAAAACTGGTGCCATTGCAATTGCTGCAATCACTAGCTGTACAAATACATCAAACCCTTACGTTCTAGTAGCTGCTGGTCTTGTTGCGAAAAAAGCAACTGAATTAGGCTTAGAAGTACCTAAATATGTTAAAACATCTTTAGCTCCAGGATCTAAGGTTGTTACAGGATACTTAGAGAACTCAGGTCTTCTTCCACATCTTGAGCAACTTGGTTTTAATACTGTTGGTTATGGTTGTACAACATGTATCGGTAACTCAGGTCCACTTGCAGATGAAATTGAAGAAGCTGTAGCTGCTAATGATTTATTAGTAACATCTGTACTATCTGGAAACCGTAACTTTGAAGGTCGTATCCATCCGCTAGTAAAAGGAAACTACCTTGCATCACCACCATTAGTTGTGGCTTATGCATTAGCAGGTACTGTTGATATTGATCTACAAAACGATTCACTAGGTAAAGACAAAGATGGTAAAGATGTATACTTTAACGACATCTGGCCAACAACAAATGAAATTAATGAAGTTGTTAATAAGACTGTAACTCCTGAACTATTTAGAAAAGAATATGATCAAGTATTCGATGATAATGCTCGTTGGAATGCGATTGAAACAACTGACGAAGCTTTATATGTATGGGATGATTCATCAACATACATCCAAAATCCTCCATTCTTTGAAGGTTTAGAAGCTGAGGCTGGAAAAGTAGAAACGTTAAAAGGTTTACGTGTTGTTGCTAAATTTGGTGACTCTGTAACAACGGATCACATTTCTCCTGCTGGTTCTATCGGTAAAGATACGCCTGCTGGTCGTTACCTACAAGAGAATGGTGTAACACCTAGAGAGTTTAACTCTTACGGTTCACGTCGTGGTAACCATGAAGTTATGATGAGAGGTACATTTGCAAACATCCGTATCAAAAACCAAATCGCTCCTGGTACTGAAGGTGGATATACTACTTACTGGCCGACTGGCGAAGTTAAATCAATCTATGATGCATGCATGGATTACAAACAAGATGGTACAGGACTTGTTGTTTTAGCTGGTAATGATTACGGTATGGGAAGCTCACGTGACTGGGCCGCAAAAGGTACAAACCTACTTGGAATTAAAACAGTTATTGCTCAAAGCTTCGAGCGTATTCACCGTAGTAACCTAGTGTTAATGGGTGTTCTTCCTCTTCAATTCAAAGAAGGAGAAAGTGCTGATTCATTAGGTTTAACTGGTAAAGAAACAATTGAAGTTGAGATTGACGAAAATGTTAGACCACGTGATTTCGTCAAAGTTACAGCGACTGATGAAGCTGGTAACAAGAAAGAATTTGAAGTATTAGTTCGTTTTGATAGTGAAGTTGAAATTGACTACTATCGTCATGGCGGAATTCTTCAAATGGTATTACGTGATAAGTTGAAAGGCTAATTATCATTAGTAAATGTAAAGGGAACGGTTATCCGTTCCCTTTTTGTATGTGCTGCCAAAACGTTGCTTAGACTATAAGTCCAACGTTATTCACCGTTATCTTTGTCTAAAATCTGAAACTTGTAGATTATACATTGTCCTATAAGATAATCCATGCTTAAATTAAGAAGGGATATAGTCATTAAGGAGATCTTTATTCATGTATGATGCTTTACAACTGGGTCCATTTACAATTCAACTTTTTTGGATTATCTCATTTTTTTCTTTTCTAGCTACTTACTTTATATTAGATGGGTTATTAAAGGAATCAACAATAAAGAAATTTATGAAGCAACATTTTTGGACTGTAGTATTTATCATATTTATTACATATAAAATTAGTGTTGTCCTGTTTCACCCTCAACTTTTGTTAACAAATCGGTGGCTGTTCCTTACTGGAGGAAATAATGGGATATATTTAGGTTTATGTCTATCACTAATATTTTTAGTATGGAATATGGTTAGAGAAAGAATAGTAATCAAACACTTTGTATTTGGACTTATTATTCTGATAACGGTCTTTGTGGGGACCTTTTCACTTGTGAAATTTATTGTATTGTCTGTCATGTAGGAGGTTTTATCATCTTGAAAAAGATATTAGCAGTATCCATTTTGGTTTTTCTTATCGGTTATGCCATATATTTTGCAATTAATCCTAATACGGCTAAAGAAGGTGTAACCGAAGGTAGTGCGGCACCTAACTTTGAATTATCTACCCTTAACGGTGAATCAATGAGCTTAGAGAGTTTAAAGGGAAAGAAAGTTATCCTTAATTTCTGGGCAACCTGGTGTCCTCCTTGTCGTTCAGAAATGCCTGACATGCAAAAAATACAGGATGAACACGATGGGGACGTCGTTGTCGTCGCAGTAAACTTAACTAGCTCAGAAAGCAGTGTCAAGACAGTCGAAGACTTTGTAAATGAACTAGAACTAACTTTTCCAGTATTACTAGATGAAAAAGGAAAAATTAATAATCAATTTGAAGTTTTATCTTATCCAACATCTTATTTTCTAGATGAAGAAGGCGTGATTAGAACAAAATTTGTTGGAGCAATGACGTACGACCAGATGAATGATTTATTAGATGATTTATAAACCGAGAATAGATCTCGGTTTTTTATTTTTCCTAAATTATTAAAATTATCATTATCATCGCACTTTCAAATATTTTCTAAATATTGTGTTAAAAAATCAGAAAATTGGGTAACCTTTTTATATACAATACGGAGGTGATTGGCAGCATGAGGAAAAGTAAAAAGAAATCGTTTGAGGAATTAGTAAAAGAAAATAAACAGCAATTGTTAAAAGATCGTGAAGCGCTTGAATTATTAGAAGAACGCTGGGAGCAGAGGATGTTAAAGAAACTTGATTAAGTTATGTACAAAAAAAAGTGTTTTTTTCGTTCACTTTTAACAAGCTTTTCTAGTCATTAATTGTCTCGACAAAGGGTAATCTACTCTTTGAGGAGGCGATAATAATGGGAAAAAATCAACAAGCACATCTTAATCCTTCACATATTGGAATGAAGTCTAGAGGATTTGGTAACAACAAAGGAAAACAAATGCAAGATAAATCCGGAGAACATGCCCAAGTTATCCAAACGAAGGGTGAATAAGAACAAAAACGTGTTTAAAAACTCCTTCAATAAAGCAGACTAACATTGTTTCTTTGCTTCAAGCATTGAATAACAACGATGAAAGGAAGGATACACGATGACAAAACATAACAAACCTAATCCAGATGACCGTTCTGATAACGTAGAGAAATTACAGAGCATGGTGCAAAACACGATTGAAAATATTGAGGAAGCACAGGATTCCATGCAATTTGCAAATCAAGAGGAACGTGAACGCATTGAAGCTAAGAATCATCGTCGTGAAGAGAGCATTAATGCAATGCGTAATGAAATTAAAGATGAAGCACAAGCACGTGAAAATGGATATCGCTACGATCAATAAATAAATCAGGCTTTATGCCTGGTTTATTTTTTACGTCTTTTTCTGTGTTTTGATAGTCTTTATTAGACATACATTGTTGTTAAAGATATGATAATAATGTAAAACACTAATAAAATGGGCAGTGGCATAGCAAGGAGAGCGGATTAGATGCATGTAACAAAAGCGGAAATAGAAGTTAGATATGCAGAAACAGATCAAATGGGTGTAGTTTACCATGCAAATTATCTTATTTGGATGGAAGTGGGGAGAACAAAGTTAATTCAGGATTTAGGGTTTTCATATGCAGGTATGGAAGATCAAGGAATCATTTCACCAGTCATTGATCTAGACATTTCTTATAAAAAACCATTAAGATATGGTGAAACAGCTACTATACATACATGGATTGAAGAATATAATGGCATAAAAAGTGTATATGGATACGAAATATATACTCCATCAGGAGAGCTGGCAGTTCAAGCAAAATCAAGCCATGTGTGTGTACAGAAGGACACCTTTAGACCAGTAAAGTTTCGTAAATTATTCCCAGAATGGCATGAAGCATACGAAAAGGCGAAAAGATAATGGCTTTTGGTATTTCCCGTTCTGAATTAACGAGATGGAAAGAAGAGGTTGAAAAAGGGGAAATCTCATTTTTAACACATTTCTGGCTTGATGAACGATTTCCTACCATACATTGCGTAACCAAAGTTGGATGTTCCGACATTAACAAGCTGAAAAATTGGGGAGCTTCTTTTGGATTAAAAACGGAATGGATTCACTTTTATAAAGAATATCCTCATTTTGATATTATGGGGGAAACCCAATTAAGAATTTTAAAACATTATGGACTAAACGATCATATAGTGCGTTTTAAATTATCGTAAAACAAAGGGTCAAAGTATTTTTGACCCTTTGTCATTTTTTTAGCTATAGTGAAAAACAGGTTCTTCAGCCTTTTCATCTAAAACAACATCTAAATCATGATCATCAAAATACCATAAATCTCTATTTTCAACATAAAACGTTATACCTTGACTCTCAACGCTTGAACCAATTTCTTCAGGGTCTTGTTTGACGACTCCTAGTGAGAAGCCTTTCTGAACATTGCTACACCCACCATATCGCACAAAAAAGTGAACTTTATCACCTTTTTGAAGTTGCAATTCATTTATATACCAGCTTACGGCTTTATCTTCTATTGTAATCTTCATCATCTACACTCCTTTTTCACCTACAAAATGCACTTATTATTATAAACTAGAAAAGATAATAGAGCTAATAATCGTGTTTAAGTTTACAAATAATTATGAGTAAGGACGATTAAGTAAGAAAGACCAATCTAATAGTAGGATTGGTCTTTACGCTTACTTTCAAAGCCATTTTACTTTTGGCTCAGTCTTGTTTAAAATTCTTTTAATATTCGCACGGTGACGATATACGACAAAGATCGTTAAAAGTGTAATAACGATAATAAGTGGAATATCCTTCGTAAAAATACTGTATACGATTCCGTATACACCTGCAAGCATAGAGGAAAGCGACACATACTTAGAAATGTATAATACAATAAAGAAGAATGCTAGCATTGTGATGAACATAAGTGGTACATAGCATAATAAAACACCACCTGAAGTAGCAACAGCTTTTCCACCTTTAAATTTCGCAAAAATGGGATATGTATGACCGATTACAGCAACTACACCTACTAGAAGCGGATGTAACCCATGTATATTAAATAAGTCTGGTAAAGCTGTAGCAAGCGTTCCCTTAAGGATATCAGCACTTGTCACAATGATTCCTGCTTTTATACCAAGTGTTCGAAATGTATTTGTACCACCGAGGTTTCCACTACCATGTTCGCGAATATCAATACCATACCCTAGTTTTCCAACTATAAGGCCTGAAGGAATGGAACCAAGCAAATAAGCTAAAATTAATATTAGGACTTCAATCATGTTTGTACTCCTTTGCATAATCTTCTTATATTCTATCATGAGAAAAGATAAAATCTCCATGAGAGAATAAAAAAACCTAAAAACTCTCATGTTAAAGTTATGTAAATGACCATTATAGTATAAGAAATATAAATTATTATCATTCAATATTTATTGTACATATCGTTTGTTAGAGGCGAATGAACTTGATATGATTAAGTAAAAAGGAGCTGGAAAAAATGGCAATAGAATATCCAACTAGAGATGAGATTGGACAAATTTTAAAAAGTAGCAAAAAAATCGCAGTTGTTGGACTATCAGATAATCCAGAACGTACTTCATATATGGTTAGTAAGGCAATGCAGGATGCAGGTTATGAAATAATTCCCGTCAATCCAACTGTAGATGAAGTTCTTGGACAAAAAGCAGTTGCAAACCTAACGGATATAAAAGAACATATCGATATTGTAAACGTTTTTAGGCGTTCAGAACATCTCCTTGATGTTGCAAAAGAATTTTTGAAAATCGATGCTGATGTTTTTTGGTCACAATTAGGGCTTGAAAATGAAGAAGCCTATCATCTTCTAAAAGAAAACGATAAAACAGTTATCATGAATCGTTGTATTAAGGTTGAGCATGCTATGACAAAGTAATATTAGAGTATTATTTGAAAAATCCTTGTAAAAACAAGGATTTTTTCCTTTATTACACGAATAATGTTTCCTAAAACCAAATTACCATATACAATAAAGCATGGATATAAGCTAATTTACAGTAATAATCAGCAGTAAAAACTTTTACTTGATTTTCTTTTGCTTAGTGGGGGTTGTCGATCTGCAAATTATTGTATAAAATACTAAAACATGCGTTCTAACTAAGAATAGGATTTATTGTGTGTCATTGAAAGGGGTTTAGTCGCTTGGGTAAGAAGCAACAGTTTGATTATAATGATGATGCTATTCAAGTCCTTGAAGGGTACTAGAGGCCGTTAGAAAACGTCCTGGAATGTACATCGGTAGTACTGATAGCCGAGGCTTGCATCATCTCGTATACGAAATCGTCGATAACTCTGTGGATGAAGCCTGGCTGGTCACGGAGATCATATAATTGTCAAAATACATAAAGATAATAGTATTTCTGTACAAGATAAAGGTCGAGGTATGCCGATTGGTATGCATAAGCTTGGCAAACCAACTCCAGAGGTTATTTTAACCGTATTACATGCAGGAGGTAAGTTTGGTCAAGGTGGTTATAAAACAAGTGGTGGTTTACATGGAGTAGGTGCATCTGTAGTAAATGCACTTTCTGAATGGTTAGTCGTAACAATCCAGCGTGATGGATTTATATATGAGCAGCGTTTTGAAAATGGAGGTAAACCAGCTACCACCCTTGAAAAGAAAGGGAAAACAACTAAAACTGGGACACGAATTCATTTTAAACCTGATCCGGTGATGTTTAGTACAACTACGTATAACTTCGAAACTTTAAGTGAACGTTTACGTGAGTCGGCTTTTCTTTTGAAAGGGTTTAAAATTGAGTTAATTGATGAACGCAACGACAACTCAGAGATATACCACTATGAAACGGGTATTGAAGCATTTGTCACATATTTAAATGAGGAAAAAGATGCTCTACATCCAGTTGTCTCATTTGAAGGTGAACAAAACGGAATTGAAGTTGAGTTTGCATTTCAATTTAATGATGGGTACTCTGAAAATATTTTATCTTTCGTTAACAATGTTCGAACAAAAGATGGTGGAACACATGAGGCCGGCTCTAAAACAGCGATGACAAGAGCCTTTAATGAATATGCAAGAAAAACGGGATTATTAAAGGAAAAAGACAAGAACTTAGAAGGATCTGATATTCGTGAAGGATTATCAGCTATCATCTCAGTAAGAATTCCAGAAGAGCTTCTTCAGTTTGAAGGTCAAACAAAAGGAAAGCTTGGCACTAGCGAAGCAAGATCAGCTGTAGATGCCATCGTGTCTGAAAATCTTTCCTATTTTCTAGAAGAAAACCCTGATTCCGGTACTTTACTTGTTAAAAAAGCCATCAAAGCATTTCAAGCAAGAGAGGCAGCTCGGAAAGCACGTGAAGAGGCACGTAGTGGTAAAAAACGTAAGCGTTCAGAAACAACTCTTAGTGGAAAGTTAACACCTGCTCAATCACGAAATCCACAAAAAAATGAGCTGTACTTAGTTGAGGGTGATTCTGCAGGTGGATCAGCAAAACAAGGAAGAGACCGACGCTTTCAAGCAGTACTTCCTTTACGTGGTAAGGTTATAAATACAGAAAAAGCAAAGCTTGCAGATATCTTCAAAAATGAAGAGATTAATACAATTATTCATGCAATTGGGGCGGGCGTAGGTGCTGACTTTACAGTTGATGATGTGAATTATGATAAAGTTATTATTATGACAGATGCCGACACAGATGGAGCCCATATTCAGGTTCTTCTTTTAACATTCTTTTATCGATATATGAAGCCATTAATTGAAAATGGTAAAGTATTTATCGCATTACCACCTTTATATAAAGTAAGTAAAGGATCGGGCAAAAAAGAAGTTGTAGAATATGCTTGGTCAGATGAAGAGCTAGACGGGGCTATTAAGAAAGTCGGAAAAGGATACATGATTCAGAGATACAAAGGTCTTGGTGAGATGAATGCAGATCAATTGTGGGAAACAACAATGAACCCAGAGTCAAGAACGCTTATTCGAGTGAAAATTGACGATGCTGCACGTGCTGAGCGTCGAGTTACGACTTTAATGGGGGATAAAGTTGAACCTCGTAGAAAATGGATTGAAAGTAACGTGGCCTTTGGTCTTGATGAAGAAACAAATATACTAGAAAATGAGCATTTATCGGTCGCAGAGGAGGTATAGAATTTGGCAGATTCAGTAGAGATTTTTCGAGATTTACCTCTTGAAGATGTGCTTGGTGACCGTTTTGGGCGATATAGTAAGTACATTATTCAAGATCGTGCGTTACCTGATGCACGTGACGGATTAAAACCTGTACAGCGAAGAATTTTATATGCTATGCATGTTGACGGGAACACAAATGATAAAAACTATCGTAAATCAGCAAAAACAGTCGGAAACGTAATTGGTAACTATCATCCCCATGGTGATACATCAGTATATGATGCAATGGTTCGTATGAGTCAGGATTGGAAAGTTCGTAACCTTCTTATCCAGATGCATGGAAACAATGGAAGTATAGATGGTGACCCTCCGGCGGCAATGCGTTATACAGAAGCAAGATTATCTGCAATAGCTTCTGAACTTTTACGTGATATAGAAAAGGAAACTGTTGAGTTTGTCCCAAACTTTGATGACACAAGTAAGGAGCCTTTAGTGCTCCCAGCTATGTTTCCGAATCTACTCGTAAATGGGTCAACCGGTATTTCTGCAGGTTATGCAACAGAAATTCCTCCACATCACCTAGGTGAAGTGATTGATGCTGTTATAAAACGAATGGAAAAACCAAATTGTACGGTTGATGAATTAATGACCTTGATTAAAGGTCCGGATTTTCCTACAGGTGGAATCATTCAAGGTGTTGAAGGTATAAAAAAGGCCTATGAAACAGGTAAAGGCAAGATTATTGTCCGTGGGAAAGCAGAAATTGAAGAAATTCGCGGTGGAAAACAGCAAATTTCCATTTCAGAAATTCCTTTTGAGGTCAATAAGGCGAATCTTGTTAAACGGATGGATGAGTTTCGCATTGAGCGTAAAGTTGAAGGAATTGCAGAAGTACGTGATGAAACAGATCGTACAGGACTGCGTATCGTAATCGAACTGAAAAAGGATGCTAATGCAGAAGGGGTACTAAACTATTTATACAAAAATAGTGACCTCCAAATAACGTATAACTTTAATATGGTGGCGATTTATAATCGTCGTCCGACGTTGATGAGTTTGCCTTCCATCTTAGATGCTTATATTGGTCATCAAAAAGAAGTAGTAACAAACCGTTCGAAATACGAACTTCGTAAAGCTCGCGAACGTCAGCATATTGTTGAAGGTTTAATCAAAGCATTATCGATATTAGATGAAGTAATTGCAACAATTCGTGCTTCGAAAGATAAGCGTGATGCAAAGGATAACTTGATTCAAAAGTATGAATTTACTGAAGCTCAAGCAGAAGCGATCGTTTCGTTACAACTTTATCGTTTAACGAATACAGATATAACGGCGTTAAGAAATGAATCAGAAGAACTAGCTTTAAAGATAGAAGAATTATCAAGCATTCTAAATGATGAAAATGTTTTATTAAAAGTGATAAAGACAGATTTGAAAAAAGTGAAAAAAACATATGCAGATGACCGTCGTTCAGTCATTGAAGCTGAAATTGAAGAAATTAAGATAAATCTTGAGGTGATGATTGCCTCTGAAGATGTAATTGTAACGGTTACAAAGGATGGCTATGTGAAGAGAACGAGTCAACGCTCATATGCAGCATCGAACGGTCAGGATTTTGGAATGAAAGAAACCGACCGATTGCTTACTAAACTTGACATTAATACAACAGAAGTTGTGCTGTTGTTTACGAATAAAGGAAATTATCTGTACTGTCCTGTACATGAACTTCCAGACATCCGTTGGAAAGATCTTGGTCAACATATAGCCAATATTATTCCGATAGAACGGGATGAAGAAATTTTAAAGGCAATACCAGTTAAAAACTTTGAGGAACCACTCTTTGTCACTTTCATTACAAAGCATGGTATGGTGAAAAAGTCAGAGCTTAGTCAATATAAAGCCCAACGATATTCGAAGCCTTTAGTCGCTGTTAACTTAAAAGGTGATGACATTGTTGTAGATGTTCATATCACTAGTGGGAAAGATGATTTATTCCTTGTGACTCATTTAGGTTATGGATTGTGGTTTGCTGAAGAAGAAGTGAATATTGTAGGTCCACGTGCTGCAGGAGTTAAGGGAATTAACTTAAAGCCGGAGGACTATGTTGTTAGCGGAAATGTATTAAAACCAGATCAAAAGGCATTTTTAGTCATTGCAACTCAAAGAGGAGCAGTTAAGAAGATGTCGATCAATGACTTTGAGAAGTCATCTCGTGCAAAACGTGGCCTCATTATGCTTCGAGAACTTAAAAACAATCCTCATCGAATTATTGGGGGAGCAATTGTTTATAATCAAGAAGAGTTCTTCTTGGAATCACAACAGGGTGTAGTTGAAAGTATTAATGTGTCAACGCTACGGGCAAATGACCGTTATAGCAATGGCTCATTTATCTTAGATGAACAAGATGCAGGTTCTGTAACCGAGGTGTGGATAAAAGACGCTGAGGAAAAAGAGAGCTAATAAATAAAGAGGCTGACCAGATTGGTCGCCCTCTATTGCATTATTTTTTATTAAAATAATCTGTAAAAGCATGTAGGATTTCAATACCTTGATATGTGAACAAACTAAGAGCAGTAATTGAAAACATAACAACTGGAATCATTCTTAACCAAAACATCATTTATAAAACCTCCAATTTTTGTTTTATACTAATAAGGTGGGTTTAAATAAATGATTTTTTGAAAAGTATGAGGATTGGTAATAAACAGCGTATAAAAATGGTCTTAATTGCTGTCTATGTGTTAACAATTGACCAAATAAAAACATTGTAATAGCAATAACTAAAACAATGTAAGCTGTATCTACTGAGCGAAATTGGTCAAAGTGCTTCTGATCTTCCTCGACAATCAGTACTCCGGCAGTTGCTTCATTCTCAACAGCAATTAATTTTCCTTGATTTGTAGGATGATGGTAGGTCGTAGACATTGAAACAAGTTGGAAGCCAGAAAGAAAGATTAATAGCACCATAAATGACTTTATTAGCAATAGATGTTTCAATTGTCTCCCCCTTTGCTGTTTGATAGATAATATCTTAAACCTTTTTTATTCATTTGAAAAGAGATTTGTTTATCTTAATTGATCAGATTTTGACGAAAATTAAATGTAAGTGTTACCAACTAGCTTTAGATAAGTCCAGGTATATTTTTAAGTCTGTTCATATTTATATTTGCTATTTCTATATAACGACAAGATGGAAATAAGAGGAGTGTAATCATGAAAGTAAATATTTTTGTAGTGTCGGTCTGCTTATTAGCATGTTCTCTCTTAGTAAGTAGTTTCATCATTTCTAATGCAATAACAAATTCCTATGGAGGGAAGAAAGGTAAAGAAGAAGTTTATTCAGATCATGCTCTTATGACAAAAAATGATCTTGAGGTTTATCTTGGATTAACAGACGAAGAGGTATCTAGATTACTTCCGAAAGCGGAAGATGACGTAACGGCAAGTGAGATCCCTTATTTACTTATAGGAGATACATATTATTTTCCTGCAAAAGCCATTGACAAGTGGTTACAAGAAACAGAAGCGAGGCACTTTTAAAACATTCATTCTTTGTATAATATTTCCTGAAACTGAAAGGGTTTTTTCTTTTTCTGTTGAATTAAGCGTTGTGGGTATAAATGAATGAATGTTGTTTAATGCTTTTAACAACTAGAAAAAGAGGTTTATATAATGAAAATAAGAAATAAGTGGGTTCGAATGTCAAAGGTCTTGTTATTATTTTTTTCTATATTTATAAGGATTTACTGGTTTAAACTGAGGCAAAGATCTGAACAAGAATGGGATTTGTTATGGGAGAAGATTGGCGGAGATTTTCGAAAAACACTTTTTGAATTAGAGGGTTTACTTATAAAAGTTGGTCAAATATTAAGTATTCGTACTGATTTACTTCCTCATTCCTTTATAAAGCAAATTCAGGATTTAACTGATAAAGTACCTCCCTCAGAATGGAAAGAGATTAAAGCTGTGATTGAAGGAGAATGGGGATGCGAACTTAATAAAAACCTACATTCAATAGAGAAAGCCTCAATTGCATCTGCATCAATAGGGGAAGTGTACCAAGCAGTTTTAAATAATGGAGAAAAAGTCGCAATAAAAGTACAAAGACCCCAGATTCAGTCTATTGTTTCAATTGATTTTCGCACATTAGGAATTATTATATGGTTTGCGGATCGTTTTGTTCCGGTTCCCAAGGGGTTTATTAATTTTCAAGTGTTATATAAGGAATTAAAACATGTGATTGAACAAGAGCTTGATTTTCAAAAAGAAATGAACTCATTACTATTCTTTAAAGAAAGATTTAAAGAATATGATGATGTGAAAATTCCACATGTTTATTCTGATCTTTGTACATCAAAAATTATCGTTATGGAATGGGTTGAAGGGGTAAGGTTAACTAACGATAAAGCTCTTGAAACGTTAGAGTTAAGTCGTGAAAAGCTTGCACAACGACTTCTTAAGATTTTCCTTCCTCAATGGCTCGAGCCTGGAATATTTCACGCCGACCCACATCCGGGAAATATCCTCATTGCTAAGGATGGACAAGTAATTTTATTAGATTTTGGAATGGTGGGGGAAATAACTAAAAAAGATGCTTCATATTTTCAAAGTTTAATTGGAAGCTTACTTGCAAAGGATTACTCTAAAGCAGTAGAATGCTTATCACAATTAGGATTTCTACACCCTCAAGCTGACTTTAGAACAATGGAAAAACTACTTGCTGAATTAGTTTCCTTTGATACAGCTACTTTAAAAGAAACAGATTTAATTCAATTGAAAATGGAAATGAATGATATGATTCAAGCACTACCTATTCAGGTTCCAACAAGGTTTATTTTTCTGGGTCGATCAGTTGTAACAATTGAAGGAATTCTTCGTCAAGTTGCACCTGAAGCAGAAATTTTAGAATTAGGAAGACCTGTTTTTATGAGGTGGTTACAAAAGCAAGGTAATTCTAAATGGACGTTTCTCTGGCAATGGGCTAATCTCAGCCTGTTTTTAAGGTCGTCCATTCTGTAAATGAGTTTTTACGACTACCTCAAAAATTAGAGTCAATAAAGGAAAAGGAGCAGAGAAGACATTTCCAGTTTGTTATATTTGAAAATAATAAAAAACAATTTTTTCTACTACTACTAATAGGCTTGATCGGATTCTGTTTGGGATTATATAGCGGACAATCTGTTATTTGGCAATTATCTACAGCTATTGGGTTCATATCGATTATTGGGTACTTCATTTGTAGTTTTAAACAGAAAAAATGGATGAAATATATGCAGGAACGAAAATGAATGAAATTGACATGTTTAAAAGTAAAAGTATACATTCTTCTAGAGTGTATACTCTTTTTAATTCAAGGATATTAAAAGGTGTATATAGGATTCCTCTTAATGGTTAAACTGTTATCTGGATATATCGGTAGTTTTAATTGAGGAGGAAAAGGATGTTTTCTGATTTCAATAAATATTTATCACGAAATCTATGGTCTGGTTTTTTATTTGGAATAGGTTTAGCAGCCTTTATTGATGAAACTGTGTTTCATCAACTTTTGCGTTGGCATCATTTTTATGATCGATCAACAACAGATGTTGGACTAATATCTGATGGACTTTTTCATGCATTTAGTTGGTTTGCTACAATTTGGGGTTTGTTTATGCTTGCCGATCTTCGAAGAAAACAAGGATTTTGGTTTAAAAGGTGGTGGGGAGGTATGCTTGTAGGTTCCGGTGGATTTCAACTTTACGATGGGATTATTCAACACAAATTAATGAGAATTCATCAGATTCGCTATGTAGAAAATATTCTTCCTTATGATTTGATTTGGAACATAATAGCCGCAATCATGATTTTAGTTGGCTGTATCCTTTTGTTTCAAACAAAAAAACATGAGATAAAAAGCAAGGAAATGGATGCTATATATGAACAATAATCACCATCACCATTTAACTGGTACCCTCGATCTATACTTTATAGTAGGATTTTGCTTGCTTCTTTTCATTTATGTGCTTGCAGCTGTATATGCAAATCATAAAAAAAGAAAGTGGCCTCTTTATCGAACATTATTTTGGATATTAGGTATTTTATGTGCTGCTATTTCATTGATCGGACCTATTGCTAATCGGGCACATTTCGATTTTACATTTCATATGATTGGTCATTTATTACTGGGAATGCTTTCCCCGTTATTATTGGTCCTTGCAGCTCCAATATCTTTAATGATGAGGGCATTGAGTGTGACAGCTTCCCGACGTTTGTCTCGTGTTTTAAGAAGCTGGCCAATTAGAATGATCAGTGATCCAATCGCTTCTTCTTTGCTTAATATAGGTGGGTTATGGATACTTTATTTAACTGACCTTTACTCACTCATGCATCAGAATGTGTTTTTGCATTTGATCATACATATTCATGTTTTTTTGGCAGGTTATCTGTTTACGTCATCAATGATCTCGTTTGATCCAAACCCTCATAAAGCAAGTTTTACTTACCGTACTTGTGTCTTGATTATTGCTTTAGCTGGTCATGGTATTTTATCAAAATTAATATATGCTAATCCACCAGCTTCTGTTTCAAAAGTTCAGGCAGAAAAAGGAGCAATGTTGATGTATTATGGTGGGGATATCATAGACCTTGTTCTCATTTATTTTCTTTGTTTAGAATGGTATAAAGCAACTAGACCAAGGGTAACTATAATACCTACGTAATGGAATTAGCCTTACGTAGGTTTTTTTATGATAATTTCTAATTTGGGACTAAAAAGGAAAAATATTTTACAAAGTTCTAAGTTTAGTAGATTACAGGTTTTATGGAGGTAGTGCAATGTTTTTTATTATTTATTATTTCAGGAATGTTATTGACAAATTTTACCTAAGGCGGTAAATTATATATGAACATATGCACATGTATTGTAATGGGGTGTGGTTACGATGATATATGATGTTTTAATTATTGGTGCAGGTCAAGCGGGAACTTTCAATGGGGTATTTTCTTAAGCAAAGTTATTTATCCTTTTTAATTATAGATAAGGAGCAAGAAATTGGAAGTGTATGGAGGAAACGCTATGATTCTTTGGTTTTATTTACACCTAAAAGATACAGTTCTTTACCAGGTTTGATGATGGAAGGAAATGTAGATGAATTTCCAAAAAGAAACGAGATTGTTGCGTATCTTAAAAAATATGCTACTTCCTTTTCTTTACCAATAAAACATGGTACAGAAGTGATTAGAGTAGAAAAAACTAAAAATATTTTTCATGTAGTAACAAATAGAGGAGAATTGTTAGCAAAACAAATAATAGTTGCTACAGGACCTTTTCAAACACCGAAAATACCTGAAATCTCTCAAAAACTAGATCACAGCATTAAACAACTTCACTCATCTCAATATAAAAATAGTACTCAACTACAGGATGGAAATTGTTTTAGTGATTGGGGGAGGAAACTCTGGAACACAAATAGCGGTTGAATTATCGAAATCAAAAGAAGTATATTTATCTATTAGTCAAAAGTTGAAATTCTTACCGTTAACTTTTGCCTCTAAAAGTATATTTTGGTGGTTTGATAAATTAGGTATTTTACATGCGAACCGTGACTCTTTTATAGCTGAAAAGCTTCAACAACAAGGCGATCCTATTTTTGGATATGATTTAAAAGAATTAATTCAAAAAGGGAAAGTGATCTTAAAGACTAGAACAAAAAATGCTGAACATACGACCATATACTTTGAAGATGGAGATACATTAAAAGTGAAAAACATCATATGGGCAACAGGATTTTACTCAAATTACCATTGGCTGAAAATAAAAGAAGCTTTTGATAAACAAGGAAATCCAAAGCATATAAGAGGTGTTACTAGTGTTAGTGGATTGTATTTTTTAGGACTTCCATGGCAGCATAGAAGAGGCTCAGCACTATTGCTTGGGGTTGGAAATGATGCAAAATATCTATGTCAACAAATTATTAAAAATGTAAATAGTATGTAGGGAGATGACGTGGAATGTTGTTAGTTAGCTCTTGTTTGGCCGGTTTGGAAGTAAGATACAATGGAACACACAGTCTACTTAAAGAAATAAGGGATTTAGTAAACGAAAACAAAGCTGTAACCGTTTGTCCTGAATTACTCGGAGGCTTCACCACACCAAGAGAGCCAGCAGAAATTGTTGGAGGAAATGGAGAAGATGTTTTAGATGGACATGCTAGAGTGGTGGAAAAGTCAGGAAAAGATGTAACGGAGTTATACATAAGAGGTGCATATTCAACATTAGAAAAAGCCATAGAGATGAAAGCAAAAGTAGTGATTTTAAAAGATTATAGTCCTTCATGCGGAAGTTCAATGATTTACAATGGTAGGTTTAAGGGGAAAAAAGTAATTGGAAACGGGGTAACAACAGCTTTATTGAAAAGAAATGGGATAATGGTGTTTTCTGAAAGCAATCTGCCTGATAAATTGTAAAGATTCTCTTAGATTGGAATATCTCCTAGCGTTAAAAAATAAACAATTAGATCCCTCATTATTTGTTCATGAACTGTGATTAAAATTTATTATTGAGGGAGACTCAGATTATGGTACAATTACGTTATATGAAAGGATGAAAATAACAAAATATTTAAGAAAGTAGGAATAGAGATGGTCACTAAAAGTGTGATTTTTTTTGATATAGATGGAACGTTACTTACACATGATAAAGAACTACCATTTTCAACTAAAGAAGCTATTTTTAAACTTAAAGATGAAGGACATATTGTTGCGATTGCAACAGGTCGAGCTCCTTTTATGTTTGAAGATTTACGTGAAGAATTAAATATTAATACATATGTAAGCTATAATGGTCAATATGTCGTATTAGATGGCGAAGTGCTTTTTACAAATCCCTTAAAGATTTCATCACTCGAAAAATTAACAGAAAACGCTCTTCTGAACGAGCATCCTGTTGTCTTTATGGATCATGAAGATATGAAAGCAAATGTTCCCGAACACCACTATATTAACGAAAGCATTCAATCATTAAAAATCAAACATTTTCCTACACATGATCCGTACTACTATAAAGGTCGTGATTTGTATCAAACGCTTTTATTTTGCCCAGAAGGAGAAGAAAAGCAATACGAACAGAATTATCAGGATTTTGACTTTGTAAGGTGGCATCCTTTTTCAGTGGATGTTGTCCCAAGTGGCGGTTCAAAGGCAATTGGAATTAAGAAAATCGTTGAGAAGCTTGGGTTTTCGGAAGAACATCAATATGCTTTTGGCGATGGTTTAAATGACATTGAAATGCTTTCAACTATAAAGAATAGTGTAGCAATGGGAAATGCAGAAAATCGTGTGAAGGAAGTCGCAAAATACGTAACTAAATCAGTTGAGGAAAACGGTATACTTCATGGACTTCAACAGGTAGGCCTTTTATAATTTTTTTATGGAATAGAAATCAGGCGCTTAATTTTCAGAGAGCCTGATTTCTATTATCTAAAATGATTGAGGGGCGCCTGTTGAAGTATGTTCATTCACCCACTGAAGAGAAACCTTAGAAACAGTTTCCCATCCCGGTATTTCAGATTGATGTTGTTCAACCCAGCTCATGCAAAACTGTGGATCAATATTATTTTGTTCACATTGATCAAGGAAATCCTGAATTGTTGTATCGGTACAGTTTTGCCATGAACCGCATGTATTTTGAAAAATATTCTTCATTTTATCTACTATTTCGTTGCTTCTATTCATATTTGAAAACTCCTATCATTTATTCATCACATTTCAAATACAGTATGTCCCCTGATTAATTATTTATGATATAGTAGTTTTCTTCAATTTCACCTAGTTACAAAATATTCTACATCTTCCTTAAAATAACTTATAATAATAGATGAATAGTTTTTGATAAAGCGTTGAGCCTCAATATATTAGAAATCGGGTGATTGACAATCAAAAATATAAAAAATATCATGTTTGCTATTCTTGGATTCATTTCCCTTGGTGTTGGAGTTGCGGGAATTATTCTCCCTATTTTACCCGGAGGTCCATTTTTTCTCTTAGCATCATTCTGCTTTGCAAAAAGCTCCAAGAAATTTGAAAGATGGTTTAAAAGTACCTCATTCTATAATAAATACGTTGAAGGTTTCCGACAGAAAAAAGGCATGACACTTAAAGAAAAAATTCGTATCAACCTCATTGCAGATACGTTCATCCTTTTTTCGGTCTTTTACATAAACATCCTAGTGATAAAAGTTATTTTAGTGCTACTTGCAATTTACAAGCACTATTATTTCTTAAAGAAAATTAAAACGATTAAACCAAAGCAAAAAGAAGCAGATAAAATTTCTTATAGGAAGTGATTATTTAGCGAATGATTAAGAGAAATGGATAAGATAATACTTTTTGGGGATGATTCAGGTACATCAAATTATGATGGATTTTTATCACTTATTAATAATGTGTACATTTTAATTAAAAAATACCCAGCATGATTTTCTTATGAAGGACGAGACTACTTACAGTGAAAATACAAAACGTATTGAAGTTTCGATCTATTCAAAAAGTCTTTTAGCATTATTTCACTAGGATACCTGATGCAAGCTGGGAAAATCTATAGATATTGAAACATTTACATGAGAGGTTTAGTAATGGAAGGGAGAGAAAATTAATGGAATCATTATGGTTAGAGTATGCCTGGGCACTGTTGATTTTAATTGGGTTAGAAGGACTGTTATCTGCTGACAATGCATTAGTGCTGGCAGTTATAGCTAAACATTTACCTGAGGATCAGAAAAAAAGAGCTATAAATTATGGAATTATCATGGCTTTTGTTTTCAGGTTTCTTGCACTTTTTGCTATATCATTTATTGCGAACGTCTGGCAAATTCAGGCGATAGGTGCAGCTTATCTTCTTTACTTAGGATTAAAGCATATTATTCAGGCACGTTTCGGTAAAGAAAATGAAAATATTCGTGAGGAAGAAGAAAAGGAAGCAGCTGGCAAAGGTTTTTGGCCAACTGTAGGTAAGATAGCATTGGCAGACCTTGCTTTTGCGATTGATTCAATTCTTGCAGCAGTTGCACTTGCGCTCGGACTTCCGGATTCACCACTAGGCAATTTCGGTGGTATGGATGGAGGAAAGTTTATAGTAGTTGTTTTAGGAGGTATTGCTGGCCTTATCTTAATCAAGTTTGCAGCAACATGGTTTGTTCAGCTACTTGCAAAACGTCCAGCTCTGGAAACAACAGCATATGCAATTGTTGCTTGGGTAGGTGTTAAACTTGCAGTCATTACTTTGGCTCATGAAGATATCGGTGTCTTAGATCATCATTTTCCTCACAGCACCGTTTGGACTTTGATCTTTTATGGAGTGTTAGTTGGAATAAATTTCTACTTGGTTGGTTTGCACCTGCTAACAAGTCTTTAGAAAAAGATTTAACATAAAGTAAGTTTTTTGAATAATTCAAGTGTGAGTTAATGACAATATTGACTCACACTTGAAAGTAAATATAATGAAGGAAACAATTTCAAAAGAAAAATAAAAAGATGACCTGTATTCACTTAGGTCATCTTTTAGCTTTTTAAATACAGTTTTTCTCTTTTATTATTCTTCTGTTTTATTTAAGTGAAGAGGAGGTGGAATTAGCCAACCTTTTTCTTTATTTAGTCTTAACACTTTGCCACCAAGTGCTGCTTTTTGTGTATGGAATTGACCAAACATCATAGCGATGTCTTCTCTGATTGCTTGACCAATCATTTGACTACATGCTACCAATCCAGCAGCAATGCTTGCGGATAAAGCTGCTGCAATTTCTTGGTCCATAAACTTTGCTCCTGCTGGAATATCCTCTAAACGAGCGTTAGGACGTTCAGGTGGTGTAGGAGGAAGAGCGACTCCATTGTCTTTTAAAATTGTCTCAATTTGTTTCATTTCTTGTTGACATTGATCTATTGCTTCCATTAGCAATTTACGAAGGTCCTCATCTCCAGCATGATTAACCTTTGTCTGATATCCGGCAACTGCTGCTTTTGAAGTTAAAAGAAAAGACCAAGCACCAAAAACTTCTCCATAATGTAATGGCTCATTTTGAGGATTACCACTTAAAATACCCATTAAAACACTCCCTATTGTTTTTTTCATATCCATATAAAATTCTCCTAATTACTTAATGTCTTTTAGACAAAAAATAGTATGTGTTAAAACTTTCTTATTTAATCTTAATAAGAAAAATGGGCTTCTTTTTAGGCTCCTAAATGAATCATTCTTAGGATTAGACGGGCTCCAAATTTCGATATACGTATATACTATATCGTCTAGGTAATTTAAAATCGACAATTGAAAGGAAGATGTTTAAATGTACGGTTACGAAAACAAAGCCCTCATATGGCTGGTGCAAACATGCCTCATGTTGCTGCAGAAAATGTTCCTCATCAGCCTATGGTAATGCCTTATTATGAAGCTCCTGCTTATGGATATTGTGCTCCTTCTTATAGACCGAATACGTTCGCGCTTATTGTTGTGCTATTCATTTTGTTAATTATTATAGGTGCAACGATCTACGGTAATAAGTGTTAACCACAAACACCTTTAAAAAGACACTATTGTAGTGTCTTTTTTATTTTCTACCTAACAGAATAGGATAAAGATGCCAAAATCACAGGTTATTACCACTACACAGAAGTATTTTTCCGTGATATATTATGGATACACGATACGTCATACAAATTATCGTGCTAACTCAGATGTTTAACAATCGGTTAAAAACCGAATTGTTTTAAACTACTCTAATATGGGATCGTTTTGGTATCGACAGGGATGGTTAAGCTTATATGGCGAGTCGAGTTGACGAGCTCGTAAAAACGTCAAAGCCTACAACTGGCAAACAACAAAACAACTTCGCTTTCGCTGCCTAACAACAGTCGATAGCGGTTCCGCCCTCCATCGTCCATGTGGTAGGGATATGGGACTCAAACGTAGTGGACTACACCTGATTCCACCGTCTGAGGAAGAAGGAAGAGAAGAAACAGACTAGCCACTTCAATGCCTGTCAGTGGTACTAAAGAAGAGGGCGAAACATATTTTTGCTGACTACACTCGTAGAAATATAAGTGGAAACATCTTTGCACACCGGTTCGAATCCGGTCGATTCCACCAAATTATGCCGATCATGCTCAAATTGGTAGAGTGACTTTTAGTTGAGGTTCGACTCCTCAGGACGGCACCAAGAGGTATATTATTATTTTGCGATCGTGGCGGAATGGCAGACGCGCTAGGTTGAGGGCCTAGTGGGAGCGATCCCGTGGAGGTTCAAGTCCTCTCGGTCGCATTATTCATCCTGCAATGTTCGTTGCCCCTTCATGTTTTAAACCTTACTATTTATTAGGGATTCCTATATGATTAACCAATGTCACGCCTATCTTAGTAGGATTACAGCAGGTTAATATGCGGAAACCCACCTGTTGAAAACAGGTTATCAAAACATTTGGGGAAACGGCATAGGTGGGAATGAAATTTTATTAAAAACAACATAACATTTATAATTTTCTTATACATACCGTTGATAGTCGGGGAGGTAGCGGTGCCCTGTAACTCGCAACCCGCTCTAGCGAGGATGAATTCCTTTTTAGCGGTATGATAATGGAAGGTTTGCCTTATATAAGCGGTGTTGACTTTCGGAGTCCTCGCAATAGAAACCCATGAATCTGGTCAGGACGGGAACGTAGCAGCCATAAGTGGGACATTCTATGTGTCGAAGGGTAGCTTTGAATGAGCTGGCTGTATAAGTAGCGCTTGTGTTGTCATATCAATAAAAGGTTCAACGGTGCTATATGGGGCCTTAGCTCAGCTGGGAGAGCGCCTGCTTTGCACGCAGGAGGTCAGCGGTTCGATCCCGCTAGGCTCCACCATTAATACGGTAGTATATGTAATGTGACTGTACAAGTTTATTCATACATAACAAAAAGCTTTTGTACAAGAGTACAAAAGCTTTCTTTAGTGTTCATTTATAGTATTTACATATAATCGTAAACTGAATCTTCAAAATAGAGCCAGTGAAAATATTCAATTTGTGGATCTGACATCTCCGCGATTTCCTTTTCATTGAATTTGCGTTTGTCTAATAAATCCTTCACTTTGATTTCTCTTGCTAATTGGCTCATGGTATATCCTCCTTATTAATAAGAAGTAACGTTGCTGTTACATAATTGTAAGCGTTTACTTTTTTATTTCTTGTTTTTATTATATATCTCAAATCGATATGAAACAAATATCATTTTGAGATAAATATAAAAAAAACGATATTGAAATGTTATCTAATGATATTTAAGAGTATATAATCCACTTTGAATGTATTTTTTAGGAGGAAAATTATTGGAGCAGATTCCTTTGTGATAAATTAATTTTTAAAAATAGTGAAATCATAAAACTTTTTAAGTGATTTTTGTATCTAATACACGAAGAACTAAATAATCATTTCGTTTAGTGTAATTGTATAAATTTCTACGCTAAGGTGTAAGGGGGATAAAAGTGAAAGAAGAAAAGCTTGTAAAGCTTGCTACAAAGGGAGATCCTGAAGCGTTTGGAAAACTCATGATATTGTTAAAGGATCAGGCTTATAGAATGGCCTATTGTTATTTGCATCATGAACACGATAGTATGGATGCTGTTTGTAACGCTATGGAAAAAGCATTTGCAAAACTTAATCAGCTTAGGGAACCAAAGTATTTTAAAACTTGGTTTTTAAAGATTGTTATCAATGAAAGTATTCAATTACTAAGAGAAAAAAGTAAAATCGTAGAAGTAAATGAGAACGAGATAATGAATTTATCTGAAGAATCTAAGTCTGAGCACATAGAAGATCTTGAAGAATTGCTTAATCAAGTGGAACCAACAGAAAGGTCTATGATCTACATGAAATATTATTTAGGATACTCTCTTGATGAGATTTCAAAAATAACAGACTTACCGTTATCAACAGTAAAAACAAAAATTTACCGGAATCTAAAACAACTCCGAGAAAAACTAGTTCAAAGGGAGGTCTTATAAATGAGTTTAGAGGAAAAAGAATTAGATATAATTATAAATCGAATAAAGTCAGATTTGATTCCAGTCCCAGACGAGTTAGAGGATAAAATAAATAAGTGGGTTGTTGCTAAAAAACATAGCAAAAAGAAAAAAGATTTCGGAATTTTTCAATCGGAGCAGTAGCTGCAAGTATTCTTTTGGTCAGTTTTATTTTATCTCCAACTGCAAGAACCTACGCAAAAGATATTCCGATAGTTAGTATGGCTGTTGACTGGTTTGAGGAATTACTAATCGAATATAAAGGAATCGAAACAGCGGAAAAAAACAATTACAAACCTTTTAAGCCACATTCTTTTTCAGCTGGAAACTACGAATTAGAAATGGATCATCTTTTCCTTGAAGATGAGCAACTTTTTTTTACTCTCTTAGTTAAAGGAGGAGACATTGCAGATTCAGTATATAAAGAAGAATCAGGAATGTTAATGATGGATAACTACCCCGAAATTAATATAGAGTCAGAGAGTTTTGCAAGAAATCCCAACTCTGTTGAAGGTGCAGGAGCATCAATGGGTATTCAGCGAATTTCAGGTAAGTATTACATTATGGCTAAATATACACTTTATATTGATCCTAACACTGTACATGAATTTATAAAAAATGATGGAAATACACTGTCCTTTAGTGTTGAAATTGACGGAAATAAAGCAAATGTTGACATTCCATTATCAAACACAAAAATACAATTAGGGAAACATTTTGTACAGAATGAAAAGATAGAACTACAGAATTCAGAAGCCCCCTTTACAGTTCAAAAGTTAGTGGTATATCCGACAAGAATGGAACTTGAGTTAACAGGGGGATCACAAGATGCTTTCTTAAAAATGGTCTCTAATATTTACTTACAAGATGAAAAAGGAAATAAATATTCGTTAAGAGTCTTACAAGTTAATTCAGATTCGTATAAACTAGAATCACTTTCTACTATTTATTTTGATGAAAAAGTAAAAGAGTTAACATTGAATGATGGGATAAACAAAGGAGTTCAACTGAATATAACCGAAGAATAATAAGAAGGTCAGCATTTTTAGCTTGACCCCACGCGATTTTATATCCGTTCGAAGCAAGAATGAGATAAGAGGTATTCATACTCATACATCATTTTTATATTTTGTTATGTAGATAAGAGTCTCTAAATAAGTAATAGAGACTCTTTCTATTTTGTCAATTATCTTCAGAAACAATAAATACATCATCAACATTTTTGTTAGCGGCACGAATTTGATTTTCTATTTTTTGTTTAAGCTGACTTGATACTTGTTTTGTGTGACCTAAACGAGTATTTCGATTATTAGTATCAACATTCGTAGTGAAATTTGTGTTATTTCCTAAGCCAGGTCTAGTTGTTGAGGGATTATTTGTACCAGGTGTTTCATTTATTCTTTCAGCCATCTCTGTGCTATTGTTTCGGTCAGCAGTATTTGCTGTTTTTGAATGACGGTTATTGAATCCCACATTATTATATTCATTTGCCATTCCACGTAAATTCGTGTTAGTTCCTGTTGTTCCAGAATTAGTAGCACTGTTATTACCAACAGTAGTTCCATTGTTATTATTCGTGTTTCCATTTTTGTTTAAACGAACCGTAACATAAGCATCGTTGCCTCTCATGATCACTCTAGCTTGAGATACTTCATCTAGACGCTCAACATTTTTTGTTGCACGTGTTTGGACAGTTGCATTTTGATTACTGTTAGTATCATTCCCGTTGTAGTTTACTCTTGTTATTGGAGCCTGATCATTTCTCAATCCAATATTTGTTGCGTTATCTGTTTGATTGCCTGCACAGCCTGTAACACTTAGAATGCAAGCTGCTGATAAGATCGTTACAAGTCCTTTTTTCATCACCATCATCCCCTAAATAGTAAAGTTCATTTTTAGAATATCTAAATAAGTACAAACTATCCGATGTGAACAAATCCATAATATGAAAAATAAGGCTATTGAAAAGATGGGAGAGGATGAAGCTAGTCAAATTTGGAACAATAAAGATATAACTCAAGTCAAGGGAGGTTTCAATTATGAACAAACAGAATAAATCAAATCAACATAAGAATTTTAAGGAAAACTCATATGAGATTGAAAAAGAAACGAAAGGTACCATGCATTTAAAAAGTGCTCCTACACCACATATTGAGGGACATCAAATTACTGAAGATATGGAGTAGGAAGATATAAAAAAGACAGAGGACTAGCCCCTGTCTTTTCGATTAGTTTTTCTTACTATTGCTCGGTAATTCACAACCATCGTCGGTACAAATAGCACCTTCACCACCGTCAAAGTGAAGCTCCTGAAACTTAGGTTTTGGGTTTTCTTCCTCCCAAATTTTTGTAAGTGCACGTGAAAATGTTTCTTGTGGTTGAGCACCTGATATGGAGTACTTTTGATTCACAACAAAGAAAGGTACACCTGTTACACCGATTTGTTGAGCTGTTCTTTCATCGCCTCTCACTTCATTTGCAAAGGCTTTTTCGTCATTTAACACTTCTAATGCTTTACTGCGATCTATTCCAGCAGCCTCTGCAAGGTCAGCTAAAGTATCTATGTCCCCGACATTTTTTGTATCTGTAAAATAAGCATGCAATAGTTTTTCAGTTAACTCTGTTTCTTTTCCAATTGTTTTGGCGAATTTATTTAAACGGTGGGCATTAAAGGTGTTCGTTGGCTTCATATCTTCATAATTAAATTTTATACCAAGGTCAGAAGCTTGTTGAATAAGACCTTTATTCATTTCTCTAACTTGTTGTTCACTTGCTCCAAATTTAGCTGCTAATGCCTGATAAATTCCTTGCTCTGTGTACGTTGGAGCATTAGGGTCCAATTCAAAGCTTTTAAACTCAACTTCTACTTGATCTTTATGTGGAAACTGGTCAAGTGCCATTTCTAAACGGCGTTTACCAATATAACAAAACGGACAGACAAAGTCAGACCATACTTCTATTTTCATGTTATTACACCTCTCTAGTCTAAGATTATCCTATTTTAGCACAAGCCTGTGAAAATGATGAAAATGTTGCTTAAGATAACAGGTACTCTCATCTATTTTATAGTTAATAAGATTTCTTTAAATAAAAAAAGAGTGATCAAACAATACTGAACACTCTTTTTGCATATATAATCAAATTAATAGAGCATGCTACCTTGCTTTTTATTTAAAAACCGGATCATTATAATAAATCACTTCAGAAAGAATTTTATTTCCCTCAATATTCTTCAACAATTCTCTTGCTTCTGTTTCTGTGTTACATTCATACATAAATATCTTTCCTTTTGCATAACGCGTGATCACCCACATAAGCTATCCTCCAATTAAGGTATTTTTAGCTTTTACTGTATTGTTTATGCTTTTATCATCATCATTTGTAACGGTAGGAGCCTATACATCATTCAAACAAGATATTTTTGTCAAAAAAATTATTTTGTTTAGATTGACTGAACAGCCAATTCCTTTGGATATCTATTGAATGCATTTTCTATTACCTTTTCCATTTCAGCATAATGTTCCTTCTCAACAGGAAGGATTGGCAGCCTAACTGTTTGACCAACTGGGATACCCACAATCTCCATACCAGCTTTAATAAGAGATACAGCATAACCATTTCGTTGACGGCGAATATTATTGATTGGCAAAATGACGTGTTGATAAAGATCATCAATTAACACCTGGTCATTGTTCAGCACCGCGTTATAGAATTTTCTGGAAATGTGTGGAATATAATTCGAGATTGCTGAAGAATAGGAGTCAAAGCCAAGTGGTACATAAGCAGGCATTGTCACTTCAGCTAAAGGCATTCCATTTAACCAGCTGAAACGCTGTTTAAACGTTTGGGTTAATAAAGTATTCAATTCCATGTTTCCTAGGCCGTCTTTAACGCCAACAACCTGAGGTACATCAGCGAGCGCTTCCAAAGAAGGAATTGATAGGGCAATCTGATCTCTTTGATAAACAATTGCGTTTAAAGAAGTACTTTCAGCTATTGTTTTAAAATAATTAGCTAAACCTACTTGTTCACCTGGGACAAGATAAGGAGGTAGGATTAAATAGCCATCGGCTCCTTTATCCTCAGAAATTTTTGCAAGCTCTAATGAAGTTTGGATATTTCCACCAACTCCTGTGTAAACAGGTACCTTTTTATTTGTCACACTCACAGCCACCTCAACCATTGCCTCATATTCTTCTTTGCTTAAAGAGGGATATTCACCAGCCGCACAGGCAACAAAAATAGCTTCAAGTCCTTCATCTAATAAAAATTGAATATTGTGAGCGAGCTTTTTTTCATCAAGTTTGTTGTTTGCTGTAAACGGGGCAATGGGAAAACCAAGTATTCCTTTAGGTGCTGTTCGAATGGGTTGCATTGTCATTCCTCCAATAGAATAGTATTTTGTATTATTGTAAGACAATTAAACTTATAGGTCAATTATTGATTAATAATTTTCAAAAAAATAAAAATTTATTTAAATAAAGTACCGATTTATTTCTGATTTATATATATATTTGGTCATAAATAAGATCATTTTTTAGGGCGTTGACAATTAAATTTATTTGTCTTACCATTAGACAAAAATGTATGAATTAACCAACTTTTCTTAAAAAGGTGTGATTATAAATGAAATAAGACAATAAAGGTGATGGAAATTCGTAAAATATGTAAGCGATGTCAATATCCGATTAAAGGGAAGTGAAGATATGGGAGCACCACAAAAAGTAATTAATCCTTCACCATTGATACCTACAACAGAGAAGAAAACACGTACACGTTGGTTTATTGTTTTTATGTTATTTTTAGTAACGGCGCTAAATTATGCAGATCGTGCGACATTATCAATTGCCGGTTCGGATATGTCAAATCAACTAGGACTAGATTCTGTTATGATGGGGTATGTTTTCTCGGCATTTGCTTGGTCATATGTAGCAGGACAAATTCCTGGAGGATGGCTTCTTGATCGTTTTGGCTCTAAGAAAGTTTACTTTTGGAGTATTTTCCTCTGGTCAACTTTCACTCTATTACAAGGTGTAATCGGGTTTTTTGGGACAGCAGGAACGGCTGTTATGGTGTTATTTGGTCTTCGTTTCTTAGTTGGGCTATCTGAGGCGCCATCTTTTCCTGCAAACAGTCGTATTGTTGCTTCATGGTTTCCAAGCCATGAAAGGGGAACAGCAGCAGCGACATTTAATTCAGCACAATATTTTGCAACCGTTCTCTTTGCGCCAATTATGGGCTATATCACATACACATTTGGTTGGGAATATGTTTTTTACTTTATGGGTGTAGTTGGGATTATCGTTGCTTTCATGTGGCTAAAAGCTATATACAGCCCTCTAAGGATCATCCTCGTATTAATAAAGCAGAACTCGATTATATTGAGGCAGGCGGAGCATTAATTAATATGGATCAAAAAGTAGAAAACGAAAAGAAGGAAGACAAGGGAGCAAACTGGAATTACATAAAAAAACTATTATCCAATAGAATGCTGTTAGGAATATACCTTGGTCAGTATTGTATTACTACCCTAACTTATTTCTTTCTAACATGGTTTCCTGTTTATCTTGTTCAAGAAAGAGGCATGACGATTTTAGAAGTAGGATTTATCGCATCACTTCCAGCGATTTGTGGTTTTTTTGGTGGAATACTTGGAGGAATGTTCTCTGATTTCTTACTTAGAAAAGGTTTCTCATTAACGATTGCTCGCAAAACTCCGATTGTTATCGGAATGTTGTTGTCAATGAGCTTGGTTGCTGCTAACTATGTTGAAGCTCAATGGGTTGTTATATTTGTTATGGCACTAGCATTTTTCGGAAAAGGCTTTGGAGCTCTTGGCTGGGCAGTTGTTTCAGACACATCTCCAAAAGAAATGTCTGGAGTAAGCGGTGGTCTATTTAATACGTTTGGGAACATTGCTGGGATAACAACACCAATTATTATTGGTTATATTATCGGCACAACTGGTTCATTCAACGGAGCACTTGTCTTCGTAGGTGCAAATGCACTTGTCGCAATTTTCAGTTACTTATTCCTAGTAGGTGAAATTAAGCGTGTCGATTTGAAAGCTTAATAGATTAATAAACTAAAAGATAGGGGAGAAGAAAATGGAAAATCAATTAGTTCAAGATGCAATTAAAACGAGTGCACCTGTTATTAAAGAAATGACTGTTATTCCTGTCGCAGGGCATGATAGTATGCTATTAAATTTAAGTGGTGCTCATGCTCCATTTTTCACACGTAATATTGTTATTTTAAAAGATAACCATGGAAACACAGGTGTTGGTGAAGTACCTGGCGGGGAAAAAATTCGTCAAACATTAGAAGATGCAAAATCACTACTTATTGGGCAATCAATTGGAACATATAACAATATTTTAAACAATGTTCGTAAACAATTTGCAGACCGCGATTCAGGCGGACGTGGCCAACAAACATTTGACCTACGAATTACAATTCATGCTGTAACCGCTTTAGAAGCTGCACTGCTTGATTTAGTTGGTCAATATTTAGGTGTTCCTGTTGCTGCACTTCTTGGTGAAGGCCAACAGAGAAAGAAAGTAGAAATGTTAGGTTACTTATTCTATATTGGTGACCGTAACAAAACAGACCTTGCATATGTAAGTGATCGTGAATCTGAGGATGATTGGTTCCGGTTACGACATGAAGAAGCGCTAACACCTGAAGCAATTGTTCGATTAGCAGAAGCAGCTCATGCTCGTTATGGCTTTTATGATTTTAAATTAAAAGGCGGCGTTCTTCGTGGAGAAGAAGAAATTGAAGCTGTTACAGCATTAGCAGAACGTTTTCCAGATTCACGTATTACGTTAGATCCAAATGGCGGTTGGCTTTTAGAGGATGCGATAAGATTATGCCGAGATCAGCATCATGTTTTAGCGTATGCGGAAGATCCATGTGGAGCAGAAAATGGTTATTCCGCACGTGAAGTGATGGCAGAATTCAGACGTGCAACAGGACTACCAACTGCAACAAACATGATTGCTACAGATTGGCGACAAATGGGACACTCAATACAGCTTCAATCTGTTGATATTCCTTTAGCAGATCCACATTTCTGGACTATGCAAGGCTCTGTTCGTGTTGCTCAAATGTGTCACGACTGGGGATTAACATGGGGATCACACTCTAATAATCATTTTGATATTTCATTAGCAATGTTTACACATGTTGCGGCAGCAGCTCCTGGTAAAATCACAGCAATTGATACTCACTGGATTTGGCAAGATGGCCAGTGTCTAACAAAGGAGCCGTTTAAGATTGTCGGAGGCATGGTGGATGTGCCTTCAAAACCAGGCTTAGGTGTTGAAATTGATATGGAACAGATTGAAAAAGCTCATCAGCTTTATAAAAAAGAAGGCCTTGGTGGACGTAATGACGCAATCGCAATGCAATACTTAATTCGAGGTTGGAAGTTTGATCCGAAAAAGCCTTGTTTAGTAAGATAAACTACTATTTGAAAGCGTTACTCAATGAGTGACGCTTTTTTACTAGAGTCTGATGATTCTTTCCTGATATAATATATAAGGAAGATACTTATTAAAAATCAGTTAATAATTTCTATTTCTTGACAACTTTTCTTTATTGAATTACGATTTAGTAAAATTGTCATACAATAATATTCTGAAGAAAGGAGGAATGAAAGATGGATAATAAAAGTGTGGATATAAAGTCCCTTAGTCGTAAGACACTTTCTAATCAGGTGATTGATGAAATTATCTCTTTACTTACAACAGGTCAACTCAAACCAGGCGACCGTATTCCGTCTGAACTAGAATTAATGGAAATTTGTAATGTGAGTAGACCTGTTATAAGGGAAGCGATGACCTCATTAGAAGTGTTAGGTATTGTAAACCGAAAAACTAGAAATGGCACATTTTTCTCTGATAAAATCGGGAGTAAGCCTTTTTCAATGATGCTTGCTCTTTCTGCGACAAATCTTAGCTCCATTATTGATACTCGTGTAGCCCTAGAACTTGGGTTAATTACCTTAGCGGCAGAGAAAATAACAGATGAAGATTTGGAAAAATTAAGAAATCTGATCGAGGAAATGAAAGCACTCCCAACAGAGGACTCATCCGAAATCGATAAAGAATTTCACAAAGTGATTGCACTTTCAGCAAAAATTCCACTTTTTGAAGCAATTATTGATCCATTGCAAAGCTTTCACCATAAAGTACTAGAGCAAATTCCATTAGAAGACAGAAATCTAGAGCAAACGATTGAATATCATGTTGATATTTATAACGCTCTTAAAAAGCGAGATCCAATCGAGGCTTATGCAAGTATGTATCGACACCTTGATTTTGTAAGGCAGAAAGCTTTGAAAAATTTAAAGAAATAACAAAATACCCCCGAAGAAGAAACAGTTCTTAATAGGGGGTATTTTTGTAGAAGTAAAAATAGGCAGCTTAGGAGATTATTCTAAGCTGCCTATTTTTTATGTAAACAGAAAGAAGTTACCTTTTTACCTCAACCCCGTTTATTATCAGAGCAGAATGGAAAATTTCAAGGCTTAATGGAAGAATGTCTTTACTTTGCCAAGTATCAGAGTGAAAGAATCCAGTCTTTTATTACCGGGGCGATCTAGGATCACTAATTGATTCTTATTTAGAATCATGACTCAGGAATCTAATGAAAAAAATTTTCTAATAAATTAGTATTTTATGATTTTTTGATTGACTCCATATTAATATTGTCTTACAATTAAAATGTAATATTATATAAATTTTCTTTTTTGAACGCATGAAAATGTAAGCGGATACTTTCCGCTTCAATAAAAAATAGGGGGTAGGTAAGGAATGATGAAAGTATCAGTAACGACGACTAAGTTTGATTTAACTGATGTCGAGCTTAGGCAAATGTGTCAATTAGGGGTGGATTGTATTGATTTTGGAACAGGATCTTCATTTCCAGGCGTAAAAGAGCAAGGATTTCCTGATTTAGATGAGTTGTTAAAAATGAAACGTAAAATCAGGTCATTTGGACTTGATATCAACCGTGTCACATTACCTGATTTATCTAGCAAATTCATGAACAATGAAAAAGGGTGCGAAGATGAGCTAGAAAACTCAGTAAATGCTATAAAGGTATTTGGAGAAGCTGGAATTAAAATTGTTAGACAGCGTTTTGCTGGAGATACCTTTAATTACATGACAAAAAGTTATCAAGCAAGACAAAGAGGAGGAGCAATTGCTCGTGGTGAAAGCTTAGGCTTTAACAAAGAACCTTATGAAACTCCTACTCTTGAAGAACATGAAAAATGGTGGGGACGCTTCCGTGACGCTTATTCAAAACTTGTTCCTGTATGTGAAGATTATGATGTGAACTTAGGGATGCATCCATCCGATTCGCCAAATCACGATACACCTTTTGGCGGGTCAACTATCGCAGGATTATGGATGAGTTCCCAAGTAAAAATGTAGGCTATATCTATTGTGTTGGAACTCGTGCAGAAGAAGGTGGAAGTCCGCTCGTTTTGAATGAAATTAATCATTACGGCAGGAAAGATCGGATTTTTCTTGTGCATTTTAGAAATGTAAGAGGAAGTTTACCAACAGCAGGAGCTTTTGAAGAGGCGTTACTAGATGATGGTGATATGAATATGTTTAAGATTTTACTAGAGCTGAGAAAGGTAGGATACAATGGCTGTTTAAATCCCGACCATGTACCAATGATGGAAGGAGATCACCCTGATCTTGATGGAAACTGGGCTCATTCTAATATTGGCTGGAGTTATGGTAGTGTTGGTTTTGCCTATTCGATTGGGTATATTAAGGCCTTGCTTACAGCTTTAGTTGAGTTTGAGGGTAGAAGATAAGGAGGGAAGGAGACTATGACAAGAATCAATAAAGATATATATGCAAGCGTTTTCTTTATTGTTTTTTCAATTGTTATGTTTATTGCTTCGAACAGCATTATTAAGCTAACGGTTTCCAGACTTGGAGCAGACTTTGCACCAAAATTAGTAGCAGTCGGAATCTTTATTTTAAGCATTTTCTATTTGATTACTTCGCTTAAAAAACAAAAACAAGATAACAACCAAGCAGTTTCAAAAAAGACAGAAGAAGAAAAAGGGAGTACAAATGAAAAGAAAAAAATTAGTCCTTTGTCTGTGCTCTTAACAGTTGGATTATTAGTACTTTATGTCGTTCTCATGCCAACGATAGGGTTTCTTATTACAACTGTCGTTTATCTATTTTTTCAAATGTATTTTCTAGCTGCTAAATCGGAAAGAAGAATTCCTTTGTTTGTTGGAATTTCAATTGTTACATCAGTATCTGTCTACTATTTATTCAAATCTGTATTCTACTTAATGCTTCCAGCCGGAATTTTAGGATAAGGAGGGAACAACATGTTTGATTTATTTGTTAACGGATTTTCCTCCGTTTTTACACTCTCATCAATTGCTTATATTCTTGGAGGTGTTGCACTAGGGTTAGTTTTTGGTTCGATTCCAGGGTTAACGGCCACTATGGCGATTGCGATTACTTTACCAATTACGTTTGGGATGGAGCCAATTGTTGCAATGTCACTATTAATGGGATTATACATTGGAGGTGTATCGGGTGGCTTAATTCCTGCAATTTTATTAAACCTTCCAGGAACACCATCATCTATCGCAACAACGTTTGACGGTTACCCAATGGCTCAAAAAGGTCAGGCTGGTCCTGCATTTGGATATGCCATTCTTTTTTCCTTCCTAGGAGGATTACTTAGTATCTTTGTACTGATGCTGCTTTCACCTCCACTCGCAAAGATGGCTCTTAAATTTGGACCATTTGAATATTTTGCAATTACCATCTTTGCTTTAACGATGATTTCAAGCCTGTCTGGCGATTCCTTAATTAAAGGATTATTAAGTGGATTGCTAGGAATTTCATTAGCAATGGTTGGTTCGGCTCCTATCGATGCATTTCCAAGATTTACGTTTGGGTTTAAAGAACTTGATGCAGGCTTTCAACTTTTACCAGTACTTATTGGTCTGTTTGCTGTATCGGAGATTATTAAATCCTCTGAAACTAAGCTTGGAAAGGGTCAAAAAGTTCAATACAAGTTGAAAGGGTTTGGCTTTTCAATCCGTGATTTTTTTAAACAAGGATGGAATGGGTTACGTTCAGCACTTATTGGAATAGGAATTGGAATTCTTCCAGGAATTGGAGGCGGAACAGCCAATATTATCGCGTATGTTGCAGCGAAAAATCAATCAAAAAAACCAGAGGAATTTGGAAAAGGCATTCCTGATGGAATTGTTGCCTCTGAAACTTCAAACAATGCAGCTGTAGGTGGTGCGCTTGTACCTTTAATTTCTTTAGGAATTCCTGGAGATACAGTTACAGCCTTACTATTAGGGGGATTAATTCTACACGGACTTAGTCCTGGACCACTTCTTATCGAGAACAATGGGGATGTTGTTTACAGTATTTTTGCTGCGTTAATTATTGCTAACTTCTTTATGATTGCCTTGCTTTTCTGGGGAATGAGACTATTTACAAAGGTTTTAAGCATTCCGCAATATATTCTTTTACCAATTATCCTTGTTCTATGTGTTGTTGGGGCAATCGGTGTGAATAATCGTTTATTTGATGCAGGCGCACTATTATTTTTTGGGATTTTAGGTTATGCGATGTTGAAATTTAATTTTCCAATTACACCAGTTATTCTAGGGTTTATTTTAGGACCACTTGCTGAAACCAATTTACGAAGAGGACTTATGTATTCCAAAGGTGATTTCACTCCTTTTATAACAGAACCAATTGCTGCAACATTCTTAGCACTAGCATTACTTTCAGTTCTTTTCAAAATTAGAAGTAATTTTAAGAAAAAGAAAAAGATAGATTCAAATTCTATTGGGGCTTAGGTACCACTCTTAACTTTGTTTTATAGGAAATTCCTATAGATATAAAAATATTTAGGAGGTTGATTATGAAGAAATCGTTTAAGGGTATGTTAATGTTCATGATGCTTATTTTGGTTGCAGGTATTTTTGCTGGATGTTCACAATCTACGACAAATGAAGGGGAAAACGGTCAAGAAAGTGGTGATTCTAATAATTATCCATCTAAACCAATTACAGTTGTTGTACCAGCAGGAGCAGGTGGAGATACAGATGCAAATGCGAGATTACTAGGAAAATATTTAGAAAAGGAATTAGGGCAACCGGTGGTTATTTCAAATGTAACTGGTGCCGGCGGTACAGTTGGAGCAAAAGAAGTGTTAGATGCTGATCCTGATGGCTATACAGCTATTTTTTTCCATAACTCATTATTGTTAAACAGAATTATGGGACTCACACAAGATAGTTATGATTCTTTTAAACTAGCAGGAATTGCAGTTTTAGATCAAGGAAACACCTTTATGGTTAGTGGTAATTCTAAATTTGAAAATCTTCAAGATATGGTTGAATATGCACGTGAAAACCCTGGTGAAGTTTCGATAGCTACAGAGGTTGGGGGCTTTACACACTTACAGCTACTAGCATTACAAAAAGACCAAGGCATTGAACTCAATATTGTAGATGTTGGGGGAGCAGCCGAAAAAGTAACAGCTTTACTAGGTGGCCATGTTGATATTGTTCCAACATCACTAGGATTAGTTAAGGACTATGTTGAGTCTGGTGACATGAGAACACTTGGGATTATGGCAAGTGAACGAGTTGATCTTATGCCTGATGTTCCAACATTTGTTGAACAAGGTGTAAACAGTGAGTTTGAAAAATTCTTCTTCTTTGGTTTTAATCCAGATACTCCCGATGAAATTGTTGACGCATTCTCTAAAGCTGTTGAGAATGTAGTAAACGACGAGGAATATGTAAAAGAAGCTGAGAAATTCTTAGTAACACCAACTTATATGAATGCAAAAGAAGCTTTTGATTATATGAAGAAAGCAGAAGAAAAATATATTGAGATAAATAAAGAGTAATTGAATCTATTCAATTTTTGGAAAGATTAAACATTTTGTAAGTTGACAACGCATGCTATTTGTCTTACAATTTTAATTAATTGTAAGACAAATAGACAATATAAAGGATGATGAAAGGGATTGATGGTATGACAGAGAAAAGAATGGCACCAACTGGAATTTTAGGATTTCCTACTGCACCATATAACGAGAACGGTAACATCGATGAACAGGCTTTAGAAGCAAATATTCAGTTTTTAATTGATTCAGGGCTCTCATCTATCTTTATTGCGTGTGGTTCTGGTGAATTCCATGCACTAAATAAAGCTGAGTACCAAACAATGATTGAGGTTGCAGTGGCTGTAGCAAATCATAAGGTTCCTGTTTATTCAGGGGTCGGGGGATCCATTTCGGAGGCTGTTGAGTTAGTTACGTTGTCAGAAGATTTAGGAGTAGATGGGTATTTAATTCTTCCTCCATACCTAATTGAAGGGGAACAAGAGGGATTATACAACTATTACAAAACCATTATTCAAAGCACCGAATTAAATGCAATCCTATATCAGCGTGATAATGCGGTATTACAATTACCAACATTACAACGCTTACTGGATGAATTCCCTCAAATCGTTGGCGTAAAAGATGGTCAAGGAAATATGGAATTGAATCTAGAGTTTACACAAACAATTGGTAATCGAGTGGAATGGCTAAACGGTATGCCATTCGCAGAAATCACAATGCCAGCTTATAAAGGAATTGGATTTAAGTCGTATTCTTCTGCAATATCAAACTATCTTCCACATATCTCAAGGATGTATTTTGAAGCATTAATGGAAGGTAAAGACGATATAGCAAATGAAATTTATAGAGATGTCCTTCTTCCAATTAACCACATTAGAAAACAACGAAAAGGTTATGCGGTTTCATTGATTAAGGCTGGAATGGAGATCATGGGCTTTCCAGTGCAAAACACCGTTCGCCCACCATGTGTTCCAGTTGAAAAGGAACATTACGAACAACTAAAGAAAATTATTGAAAATACTTTAGCGAAATATCCCATTCAAAACAAGGCAGTAAGTAACTCTTAAGATTATTTTTAGAAATTAAAGGAGGAATTAACATGGCTGTAGAAACAAAAAACAAAACATTCAAAAACTATATAAACGGGTCTTGGTCTGAATCTTTAAGTGGTAATGTTCAAAAGAGTATTAATCCTGCAAACTATGATGATGTTGTTGGCTATGTGCAAATGTCTACCAAAGAAGAAGTAGATCAAGCAGTCGCTGCTGCAAAGGAAGCACAAAAAGCATGGCGTAAATTGGCTGGAAGTGAACGAGGTGCCTATCTATATAAAGCTGCTGATATTTTAGAAAAACGTTTAGATGAAGTTGCTGAAGCGATGACTCGTGAAATGGGAAAAACTCTTCCAGAAGCAAAAGGTGAAACAGCTCGTGGTGTAGCAATTCTTCGTTATTATGCTGGCGAAGGCATGCGTAAAGTCGGAGATGTGATCCCATCAACAGATAGCAAAGCATTAATGTTTACAAGCAGGGTTCCTTTAGGAGTTGTTGGAGTGATTACACCTTGGAACTTCCCAGTCGCAATTCCGATTTGGAAAATGGCTCCAGCTCTTATATATGGTAACTCTGTTGTATTAAAACCAGCTCAAGAAACAGCTGTTACAGCAGCAAAAGTGATTGAATGCTTTGAAGAAGCGGCTTTCCTGCAGGTGTTGTTAATTTCGTTACTGGATCTGGCTCTGTTATCGGTCCTGCAATCACTGACAATCCAGATGTGAGTGGTATTACGTTCACTGGATCAAATGGTGTTGGAAAAGGAATCGGTCAAGCAGCATTAAGTCGTGGAGCAAAATATCAACTCGAAATGGGTGGGAAAAACCCTGTTATCGTTGCTGCTGATGCTGATTTAGATCTTGCCGTTGAAGCAACAATTAGTGGGGCATTCCGTTCAACAGGTCAAAAATGTACGGCAACTAGTAGAGTCATCATTGAGGCTTCTGTTTATGAAACATTCAAAGAAAAACTAGTTGAAAAAACAAAAGAAATAACAGTTGGAAATGGCTTGCAAGATGGAATTTGGATGGGACCATCTGCTAGTGAAGGACAACTTAACACTGTGCTTTCTTACATTGAAAAAGGAAAAGAAGAAGGGGCTCGACTGCTTTTTGGTGGAAATCGCTTAACAGGAGCTGAGTATGATAAAGGTTTCTATGTTGAACCAACAATTTTTGATAACGTAACTTCAGATATGACAATTGCTCAAGAAGAAATATTCGGACCAGTTATTGCTCTAATACAAGTTAATTCAATGGAAGATGCACTAGCACTTGCAAATGATGTTCAATACGGATTAAGTGCATCTATCTTCACAACAAATATTTCAAACATGCTTTCATTTATAGAAGATATGGAAGCCGGACTTGTTCGAATTAATGCTGAAAGTGCTGGAGTTGAGCTACAAGCACCATTTGGTGGAATGAAACAATCAAGCTCACATTCTCGTGAACAAGGTGAAGCTGCTAAAGAATTCTTCACTTCCATTAAAACAGTTTTTGTTAAGTAAAAAAGAGTAGATATGCAGGAGTATAGTAGTTTTAATAAAGGAGACGCTTCCAATGTCTTTTAAAAAAACAAACGAAATTCCACTATATATAAAAGTAAATTCAAAAGATAATGTAGCAATTATCGTTAATTCAAAAGGGCTTGCCGGAAGGAACTTCCTTTCCGTGCGGTCTAACCTTAGTTGAATATGTACCCCAAGGTCATAAAGTAGCATTATCTGATTTCGAGGCTGGCGAAGCTATTATTCGATATGGAGAAGTTATCGGATATGCCCAATCACCAATGAAAAAAGGCTGCTGGGTAAAAGAATCTTTCATTAGGATGCCAACACCCCCAGAGTTAGATGCGTTACCGTTAGCAACGAAGATACCAGATTCAGAGCCACCTTTAGAAGGATACACGTTTTTAGGATATCGCAATCCTGATGGTACAGCAGGTATTAAAAATATACTAGGAATCACAACAAGTGTTCAATGTGTTGCAGGTGTGCTTGATTATGCAGTAAACAGAATTAAAAAAGAAATTCTTCCAAACTATCCTAATGTTCATGATGTTGTCGCAATTAATCATACATATGGATGTGGAGTTGCAATTAATGCTCCTGAAGCAGCCATACCGATTCGGACGATTCAAAATATTGCCACACACCCAAATCTTGGCGGTGAAGTGATGGTGGTCGGCTTAGGCTGTGAAAAATTAGCACCAGGTCGATTAGTGCATGATGGAGATCCAGAAAAAATTCTGTCTCTACAAGATCAAAATGGCTTTATCAATATGATTGAAATGATAACGGATATGGCAGAGGATCGCTTGAAAACATTAAATGAGCGAGAAAGAGAAATTTGTCCCGTTTCTGACCTAGTTGTAGGGTTACAATGTGGTGGTAGTGATGCGTTTTCTGGTGTAACAGCAAATCCAGCTGTAGGGTATGCTGCAGATTTATTAGTTAGAGCAGGGGCAACGGTTATGTTTTCGGAAGTTACAGAAGTACGCGATGCTGTCCATTTGTTAACTCCAAGAGCCATAAATGAAGAAATTGGTCGTGAACTAATTCATGAAATGAAGTGGTATGATGACTATTTACAGCGAGGAGAAGCGGACCGAAGCGCAAATCCTTCACCAGGCAATAAAAAGGGTGGATTATCCAATGTAGTTGAAAAATCATTAGGATCCATTGTGAAATCCGGTACCTCTGCGATCAACGGTGTTGTTCCACCAGGTGAAAAAGCCAAGCAAAAAGGATTACTTTTCGCGGCTACTCCAGCAAGTGATTTTGTATGTGGGACACTGCAGTTGGCTTCTGGAATGCATCTTCAGATTTTCACAACAGGTCGTGGCACTCCGTACGGTTTAGCAATGGCTCCAGTTATTAAAGTATCAACGCGGAATTCATTACAAGAACAGTGGAAAGATTTAATTGATGTCAATGCTGGTCAAATTGCAACAGGTGAAGCATCTATTGAAAAAGTTGGTTGGGAACTTTTTCGCTTCATTTTAGATGTTGCAAGCGGCCGAAAGCAAACATGGGCTGAAAAGTGGGGACTCCATAACGATTTAGCATTATTTAATCCTGCTCCAGTAACATAAATATGTACGATTTTTAAGGCATACCATTATAGGGTGCCTTACTCTGTTTTGTCACAGATTTTAAATTAATAAGGGGATGAAAGCACTTGCGGAGTTATCTTATATTAATCATGTGTTTTCTGTTTTTGATTCAATACTTTGTTCAACAAACATGGTTAGGGTATGTTGTTGTAACATTTGTGATAGCGTCTTTTTTTGCAAGTGTAATAGAGGCAAGGGGATTTCCGCGAATCATTGGGTTAATCATGATGGGAACAGGTATTATCTTAGAGTTTTATAAAGGGGAAATTTGGAATTAACGGAATTAGTGAAGGTATGTTACTCATACTACCTTTACTTTGTTTAGTTACGCTTGCTCCATTGCTTTCAATTCCTCTTAAATTAGGGGGTTATTTTGAAGCCATTGATTTACTTTTACGTAATTTATTAAACCATCCTAAACGACTTTTCGCGGGTATAACAACTTCCTTGTTTATCTTAAGTCCTATCTTAAGCTTAGGCTCCGTTCGTTTAATCAGTGAATTTCTTTCAGATTTAAAACTTCCTTCAGCTATGTCTGCCAAAAGCTATCTTATCGGGTTCTCTTCGGCTATCCTATGGTCGCCCTATTTTGCATCTGTTTCCTTAGTTCTCTATTATTTGGATATGTCGGTCGGAAAATATATTTTATATGGTATTGGATTATCGGTTTTATCACTACTTATCGGTAATATGTTATTTGCTTTATGGGAGAAAAAACACCCAATAGATAATCGAACAGATCCTGAAGTTCCATTGGCAAAAAAATCAAGAAAACAGTTGGTTCAATTAGCTCTGTTTGTTTCATTGCTAATGTCATGTTCCTTAATTATTGAGTATGTGACAAAATGGTCAATGATTGTGATCGTTTGCATAATCTCCTGTATACTACCATTAATATGGGGTTTGATCACAAAAAGCTGGTCAAAGTTACTTCCTTTATTAAAAAATTACAAAGACCAATCTGTGCCGATGATGAATAATGAAATCATGTTGTTTAGCTCTGCAGGATTATTAGCGCATGCAGTACAAGGCACAAATTTAGCTAATTCTATAAGTAAAATGCTAACAATTGTCGCAGATCAATCATTTTTATTATTTGCCTTATGCGTGATTATACTTGTTGTTGTGATTACTTATATTGGTATTCACCAAATTGCTGTTATTGCCGCACTTGCGATGCAACTGAATGCAGAGCAACTTGGAATTAGTACTCTGTCATTAGCTATGCTGCTTTTACTTTGCTGGTCCATTTCAACTGCATTAAGTCCATTCTCAGGTTTAAACCTAATGGTAAGTAGAATTGTTGGTATTTCAGGATATGAAGCGGGAATTCGGGCGAATGGATTACATCTGACTGTTATGGCCATCCTTGGACTGGGAATTATTATGTTTATTAGTTAAATAGGATGATATCTTCACAGATTAACCCTCGATCTTGGTATAATAATTGACGAGGGTTTTTTGTTTACAAAAACAAATAGTTTATTGGATGGAGAAAAGAAAATGAAAAAGAAACTAATCATTACAGGCTCAATTTGTGCATTTTTACTAGTAGCTGCTTATTTCTTTGTAGGAAACTATTTTTACAATTTTGCGTTAAATGTTGATCGAGAGAAAGAATTTTTAGAAGATAATCCAAATTTACAGCAAAGTGATGCTGTTGTTGCATCTGTTGCCGAGGAAGCCGAGCTCGCTGACGATGAGTTTAAGCAAAAGTATAGTCCTTCCAAACTAGGCATTGTTTCGTCGGATAAAGAACAATTAAAATTAAATGCCCTTGTTTATGAAAATGAACAAGCTGACCACAAGTGGGCAATCGTTGTTCATGGTTATAATGGTAAGGCAAAATCAATGACGAGATATGTTCGGAACTTTTATGAAAAAGGCTACAACGTGCTCGCACCAGATCTTCGTGGGCATGGAGAAAGTGAAGGAAATTATATAGGTATGGCTTGGCACGATCGCAAAGATATGTTACTGTGGATTGATCAAATCGTGAAAAAGGATCATGAAGCAGAAATTGTTTTATTCGGTGTATCAATGGGTGGAGCAACAGTCATGATGACATCGGGAGAAGAGTTACCATCAAACGTGAAAGTAATTGTAGAAGATTGTGGTTACTCGTCAGTAAGTGATGTGTTTGTGTATCAGCTTGACGATCTTTTCGGTTTACCTGAATTTCCTGTTATGAATGCAGCGAATACGGTAACGAACTTTCGCGCCGGATATGATTTATATGATGCATCTGCTATAGAGCAAGTTTCCAAAAGTGTAACACCTATGCTATTTATCCATGGCGATGCTGACACGTTTGTCCCGTACAAAATGCTGGATAAAGTCTATAAGGCAGCAAATGTGGAGAAAGAAAAGCTGGTTATCTCAGGCGCTAATCATGGAGATGCAGAGAAGGTGGATCCTGAGGCTTATTGGGGTACTGTGTGGGGATTTGTTAATCGCTATATAAATTAATTGCTAAAAAGGTGTAAGTTATAAAGACTTACACCTTTTTAATCTTAAGTTATTTAATAATCGAATCATATACATCATCAACCACTTCATCATCTTGAATATCAAATTCCATTCTTAGGTTATAACGAATGATTTCTTTGTTTACTGATCCTTCAATCACTTCTACTTTACTTGTTTTCAACCAATGGGCAATCAATTGAATTTGATCTTTATAATTTAAAACTTTCACACTAAACGCTCCTTCAGGTAATAATCGTATTTATAAAGTTTGCGTATTGTTCCATTTTTATACATTTGAACGTGAAACCCGCAAGGATAAAGTTTTTATGGTAAAATTATGTAAAGTACAGGAAATTAAAAGTAAATTTCGTGAGTGTCCATTTGACTCATGAATATGATATAAAGATAGATTATAATAATCAAAGAATGAAAGAACTAGGAGCAAATACAAATGAACAAACATAACAGCAAGTACAGATGGGTCGTTTTTGCCTCCGTCCTATTCACCTATTTTCTCATAGTTAGTCAAAGAACGGCACCGGGCTTAATTACAGCTCAATTAATGAAGGATTTTCATGTAACAGCTGCAACAATTGGCATGATTGCAAGTATTCAGTTTGTCGCATATGCAGGTTTACAGGTTCCGATTGGAATTTTATCAGATCGGTTTGGACCTAATTTTTTCCTCATTGTTGGAACGTTTTTAACTGGAATTGGAACTTTGATTTATAGTGTTGCACCTAATGAAATTGTGCTTCTTGTGGCAAGGTTAATTGTTGGAACCGGTGATTCAGCTATTTGGGTTAACTTAGTTTTAATTTTAAGTCAATGGTTCAAAGGAAATGAGTTTGTTAAATTAATTGGAATGGCTGGAATGGCTGGAAGTCTTGGTTTTTTTCTTGCATCGGTACCATTTTCTATATTCATAGGATTAACAGGTTGGAGAACTTCCTTTTTATCAATGGGTATCCTTTTATGTTTAAGTGGACTACTTCTTTATATAGTTCTGGTTCATCGTCCAAAAAAATGATGAAAAATCATCATTCAACTCAACCTTCTGCAAAGAAAACCAGTTCCTCACCTGAAAAAACAATGATGATATTAAAGCGTATTTTTTCAACTCGTCAAGCATGGGCAGCTTTCTTCTGTCACTTTGGTGCTGTTGGTACATATGTGGGGTTCATTGGTTCATGGGATTGTACCATATGGAATGAATGTGTTTGATATGTCGCTTTCTAGTGCAAGTCAATTGATTATGTATGGTCTTGTTGGGGCGATCATTGGAGCACCTTTAACAACCTGGATCTCAAGTAGAATTCATTCTATTAAAAAACCTTATATGATTGTTCATTCTATTATCTTTCTTAGCTGGTCGTCATTTCTCTTATTTAGTGGAAAGCCACCATTTTTTATGATCGTTCTCTTGTTTTTCATGATTGGTTATGGAAACGGTGCAAGTACCTTAACCTTTGCCATTGTCCGCCAATCTTTTGATCCGAAAGAGGTAGGAGTTGCAACGGGTTTTGCTAATATGGGTGGTTTTTTAAGTGCTGTTTTATTACCAAGTATTTTTGGTAAAGTATTAGACTATTTTCAGGCATCTGAAAGCAATATCGGTTATTTCTATGGATTTATAATTCCTGTGGTTTTTTCGTTAATAGGTTTATTTGGTGGATATCTTATTAAAGAACAACGTCAGGAGGTTATGCAATCTAAGGGGTTAACCTATTAATTAGCATAAAAAGTTGATTAAGCACGATTAAAAATCTCCCTAATTAGGAGATTTTTTTATGGTCTTAAATTTAAAATTGGTCCTTTGGAAAATGCAAAATAAAACAAGGAGTATCAAAACTAGTGTAGAAGATACATAATGAACTATGAAAGGGCAAAATACTAGGAGGTACTTATGAGCAGATTAGTCCATTTCGAAATTCATGTAGATAACATGGATCGAGCTAAAAAATTTTATGGTGAGGTTTTTGGTTGGTCATTCCAAGATTGGAGTGAATTTGCTGGGATGCCTTATTTCGGTGCGGTAACAGGTAGTGAGGATGGCCGGTATTAATGGCGCTTTAATGCAACGTCAAAGTTCTGCTCCAGAACAAAACCAGCCTCTAAACGGCTATGCATGTACAATGGGAGTAGAAGATTACGATTCCACGGAAGCTAAAATTTTGGAACAAGGTGGCAAGGTAGCGATGCCTAAATATGCCCTCCCTGGTATGGCTTGGCAAGGATATTATATAGATACGGAAGGAAATATTTTTGGTTTACACCAACGTGATGTAAATGCAAAATAGAGATAAAAGGTATTTGAACCTGCACCTCTGGTGTAAAGGACAAACACCTTTTCCTTGTCCTTATCAAGAAATAAAAAGGAGAAAGATGTAGTGATAAATAAAGTTGGAAAAGTAACGGTTTATGTACAAGATCAAGAACAGGCAAAAGAATTCTGGGTTAATAAACTCGGGTTTATCTTAAAGTTGGAACAACCAATGGGACCGAACGCTACGTGGATTGAGGTTGGACCTAGTGATGATGAATTTACGACATTGGTTCTTTATTCAAAGTCAGCTATGGAGCAGCAACAACCTTCAAAAGTTGCTCATCCTTCGATTCTATTTAGCACAACAGATGTTGAATCAGCGTATGAAGAAATGAAACAAAATGGTGTAAAAGTAGGGGACATGTTAAAAATGCCGTTCGGCACAATGTTTAGTTTCTATGATCAAGATGACAATGAATATTTATTAAGAGAAGATAAATAAAATACAGGAGTTAACACTCATGAAAGATCCCATCCTATAAATAGGCTCGAAGATGGGATTTCTTCATGAAAGAGTAGAAAGCAGGGGAAGTTATGAATATTTTATATGTCGAAGACGAGGAAGAGCTAGGAGTATGGGTTTATCAGGATTTAACCAAGAGAGGTTATCAAGTAACTTGGTTAAAAAGTGGAGAATGTGCTCTAGAGCGAGCTGAGGACTTAGATCTTGCTATCCTTGATGTTATGCTACCTGGATTAGACGGCTTTTCTATTGGAAAGAGATTAAAAAAGGCATCACCAAAGCTGCCAATCATCATGCTATCAGCGCGTTCACAAGTAGATGATAAGCTAGAAGGATTGCAATTTGCAGATGATTATATGACAAAACCGTTTCATCCAGATGAGCTTGCTGCAAGAATTAGTGTACTGTTACGTCGCTTTGATAAAATTATGCCAACTGTGGTAAAAATACAGCATTTGCGATATTATCCAAAGCAATATCAGCTGTTTGATGATGAACTTCAGGAAGAAATCATTTTAACCTCAAAGCAGCTGCAAATTTTTGATTATCTATTAAAACATACCGGTCAAATTATGACTAAAGAACAAATCTATGAATCAATTTGGGAAGCGGATTTTTTTGAAGGTGACAAAACGCTGATGGTCCATATTCGTTATTTAAGAGAAAAAATCGAAAAAGATCCTGCTAAACCAACTATTATTGAAACAATTCGAGGAATTGGCTATAGGTTAAAGCAATGAAGAAATTGAGTCGTAGTTTGCAAACGAAATATTTAGTCTTAATTATTAGTGCTATGTTTATCTTGCCAATTGCCTTTCCTCTTGCATCATTTGTCGTTTACTTACCGGCATTATTAGTGAATTACAATAAAATGGAAGTTTATCAAAGTGACGAAATAGAATCAGAATGGCATGAAAAAGCTATGACTTTACAAAATCTAACTGATTCAGAAATTATTGATAGTTTAAAAGAAACAGTAAATGAACTTGAACACTCCTCTGTTTTTTGGGTGGATAACACTGGAAAAACACGATTTACTTCGAATGAAAAGGTCACAGTTCCTGAAATTTGGAATGCAAGTGATATTGTATCGTTTATGAAAGAAAGCTATGGAGGCGATCCGTTTACTGTTGTTGCTTTTATTGGTGAAGAAAAGAATGGCTTTATTGTACTCCAAATTGATCGAAAGTATATGGATTACCCTATCCAGCAATTGGAGAATTACTTCGAAATCATCTATGCAGTAGTTGTAGGACTATTATTGTTACTATTTATCATTCTTTTTTGGTTGTTTTTTCGTACCATTCAAAAAAGAATTGTGAAACTTCAGTCAACTATGGATGTAGAAAACCAGAATATTCCTAGTAAAGTAACAGTTGGAGAAATGGATGAGTTAGGTCAATTAGAAGATTCATTTAATAAAATGATTGAACGCTTAGAGGCTGGAAGATTGCGTGAACAAGAAGAAGAAAAGCTTCGAAAAGAGCTGATTGCGAATTTATCCCACGATCTTCGTACGCCATTAGCAACAATTCGTGCCCATGCATATTCGCTAAAAAATGAGGATATCTCTCCAGAAGGCCAAGAGTCAATCACGATCATTGATAAAAAAATTGATCATCTACATACTTTAATTGAAAATCTTCTTTCCTATACCTTATTAAGTTCAGGAAAATATTCGTATAAACCAAAGGATGTTGACGTAAATCGAGCAATTCGCCTTTCACTTTCGGCCTGGTATCCAATTTTTGAAAAAGAAGGACTGGAAGTAGACGTTCAGTTGTTTGAAAAAACATTATCTTGGAAAATGGATCCAAATTGGTTTGAAAGAATATTGGATAATCTATTTCAAAACGTCGTAAGACATGCAAAGTCAGGCAAATATATTGGGATCCTTTGCGAGGAAAATAAGATCATTATTAAAGATCGTGGTCCTGGGATGAAAAATAAATCGGACCAATCAGGAGTTGGAATCGGATTATCAATCATTGAACTTATGACAAAGGAAATGGGAATGATTTGGAATATTAATTCTTCGAACGAAGGAACAACGATCACGGTAACGAAACCTTAGTGAGTGCGTTTGATTTTATCAACGTACTCTTTTTTATTTTTAAACAAAATTTAACCTTCCTTACAACTCGATTTTAAGATTCATTGTTTATTCTGTATTCAGAGGTGATAAACATGAGTCAATTAATAGTAGAAACGAACAATTTAACAAAATCATTTAAAGGAGCACAAGCTGTTAATTCAGTAAATTTAAACATACCGAAAGGATCCATATATGGCTTTCTAGGACCAAATGGTGCAGGAAAAACAACCGCTATTAAGCTGCTTTTAGGATTGATGAAAGAAACTTCAGGATCAATACAAATATTTGGAAAAGACCTAAAAAAAGACAAACAAATGATTCTTAGAAGAATTGGATCTTTAGTAGAATCTCCTTCGTATTATGGTCATTTAACCGCCAGAGAAAATTTACAATTATTGCAAACAATATTACATGTTCCAAAAGAAAGAATCGATGAAGTGCTTGCTATTGTCCGCTTAGAAAAAGATGATAATCGCCCAGTTAAAGGCTTTTCATTAGGAATGAAACAAAGACTTGGAATTGCATCAGCTCTTCTAGGAAATCCTGAACTTCTTATTCTAGACGAACCAACAAATGGACTTGATCCCTCTGGTATTATCGAGATTCGAGAATTAATTAAAAGTTTACCAGAAAAATATGGTGTGACTGTCCTCGTTTCAAGTCATCTTTTATCAGAGATTGATCAAATGGCAACCGAAGTAGGTATTATTTCAAAAGGATCACTCATTTTTCAAGATTCTATTGAAGTTCTAAGAAAGAAATCGGTTAGTAAAATACGTATTCAAACAAACAATTCCAAAGCTGCATGGAATATTTTAGTGAAAGAAGGCTTAAAAGGGGAAATTGAAGGAAATTACCTTTCGTTTAAGCAAAACAAGAACAAAGAAGTTGCTGAAATGATTCGTATTCTTGTCCAAAACAAGTTGGACGTTTATCGAGTGGAAGAAGTAAAGAGATCACTAGAAAGCATTTTCCTAGACATGACAAAAGAGGAGAAAAGCTTATGATTTTTAGGTTGTTACGTGCTGATTTTAAAAAACTAAAAGTTGGAATGTGGATTCTTGTTTTCTTAGGACCGATTGGAATATTTGGATTAACGACTTTAAATTATATGCTTCGTTATGAATATCTTCTTCGGCAGTCAGATGATCGCTGGATGCAGCTATTACAGCAAATCAATCTTTTTCTCGCACCAGCTTTACTTTTAGGAACTGTCCTACTTGCCTCATCATCTGCAACTATTGAGCATGAAACAAATGCTTGGAAGCAGGTACTAGCGCTCCCTATAAGCAGAGTAAAGGTGTATTGTTCTAAGTTTATTATGATTAGTATTTTATTGCTTATTGCTACAGTTCTTATGTTTATTGGTACATGGTTTTTCGGTAGCCTTTATGGTTGGGAGCAAAATATACCGTTTAAAGAGATTGCAATTAACAGCTTTTACCCGTATTTCGCTGCAATGCCTATATTAGCCATACAGCTTTGGTTTTCAGTCACATCGTTTAATCAAGGAACACCGTTAGCAGTAGGAATCATTGGTGCTGTTGTGTCTATGTACTCATATGGAGGTCCTGAATGGCTCATTTGGAAATGGCCGTTGCTTCAAAATAAATGGGAAATACCTGAAATTAGTGCGTTATTAGGAATTGTTGTTGGTGGACTCATTTTTCTTATCAGTGTTATTCATTTTGACCGAAAGGATGTGAAGTAATTGCTAGGAAAATTATTATATACAGAATGGATCAAACTAAAAAAATCAAAGGTTTTACAAATCTTATATATTAGTCCCATTCTATCTACTGTCTCTGCTTATTTTACTTTTATTGATTTTCCTGGTAATCAATGGATGAACTCGTTTTATGCCATGATTATGGTTCAAGCGGTTTTGTTTTTACCATTACTTGCTGGTCTTTTTTCCGCTGCTGTCTGCAGGTACGAACACGCAGAAGGGGAAATTTGGAAACAGTTATTAGCACTACCTGTTAATCGAATTCAGGTGTATAGTTCTAAGTATATTATTGTTTGCTTATTTGTCGCCCTTACTCAAATATTATTATTAGTAGGCTTGTTTCTCGTAGGATTAGTACATGGTTACAATGATCCTTTTCCGTGGCAGGGTGTTCTTGTTCGATTGTTTATGGGCTGGTTAGGCTGTTTACCAATTATCGCTTTACAATTATGGGTATCTACAGCATGGTCCAGCTTTGCTGCACCAGTTGCTTTAAATGTCATTTTAACACTTCCTAACATATTAATCGCAAACTCAGAAAAATTTGGGCCGTGGTACCCTTGGGCACAACCATTTTTAGGAATGGTGTTAGAGCAGCAATCAGGTTTTACATTTTCGATTGAAACCCTTGTGTTTGTTATTGTTGGAGGGTGTGTGATTTTTACGTTAGGTGGTTTGGTTTATTTTCAGAGGAAAGCTGTTTAGTTAAGAAGTGCCTGACTAATATTAATATTATCAGGCACTTCTTATGTTTATTGTTTAACTTGTCTATACATCCAATCAATCATATCCTTGTTATCGTAGGCTGGTACCCAAGAAGCATGATTATAGCCTAATTCTGCAGGATACTCTGTATATATAGGGTTTCCTCCAGCTTCTTTTATTGCCTCAATAGCATTTCTTGTATGTGAAACAGGAATTACTGCATCATCTTCAGCATGAAAAGCCCATATTGGTTTATCTTTTAAAACATGTACTGTCTCAGGATTTCCACCGCCTGCAATTGGGACCATAGCAGCAAAAAGATCAGGGTATGCAATATTCAAATTAAATGTTCCATATCCTCCTTGAGAAAGTCCTGTTGAATATAGTCGATTTTGATCAATATTGTAATCATGAATCACTTTTTGTAAGATATTGTAGGCTTTTCCTAGATCCTCTGAAAATTCGAATACACTGGACAAATCGATAATATTATCCGAATTCCGAGTAATTCCAAATCCACCGTCATGTTGATTTCTTGCCTGTGGTGCAAGAACAAAGGCTGGATTCTTGGATTGATTTTCAGGTGCAGCCCATATAACAGCGCCATCATTTGCAAGCAATTGTTTCTGATTATCGTTTCCTCGTTCGCCACCCCCATGAAGAAAAAGAACAAGCGGGTAAGAAACAGAAGGATCATAGTTTTCTGGAATATAAAGACGATAAGGCATGTTATTATAGTCTAACTCTAGAAACTTATCAGCAATATCCTCTCTATTTACAAAATAGTAATTGAATGTGACCACCTCGCTACTAGTATTTCCTTTATTTCTTGTAAGTGCTTTTTCGTTAACATTACCACGAAAAGCAAAAGCCTTAATTGTTACATCTTTATTGATTGCAATGGGCTCAGAATACAAAATACTGTTTTTAGTAGGTATACTACCATCTGTTGTGTAATAGATTTTAGTCCCCGGAGTACTAGTTGATAAGGTAACGAGCTGTTCCTTGTAATATTGACCAGAATTGTGCGAGGTAGACGGCGGTTGTACAACACCATTAGCTGGGTTGTTGTCTGCAAATACTGAAAGAGAGAAAAGGAAGAACATAGAGAGTGTGACTACAATAGTGCTAATGAAAAATTTTAGTTTTCTTTTTAACAAAAAATCTCCTCCTATTTTTCAAGATTAAGATTCAGAATTTTTTGGTAACGGTTACATCGTATAATGAAGAATTTTAAGCTGTCAATATAAATCTTTTTATCATGCTAGTGAAAAAAGTGGATTTTTCTTGTTAGAATAAGGATTATACATACTACAAAAAAATTTAATTGATAGAGATGAGATTTATTTGAGGAGGTTTGACATGCTATATGAAAACTTTAAGGAGTTTTCCTTGGAAGATCAATTAGACTGGTTTAAAGCTACGCTCCACTCCATTCATGATGGTGTTCTAGTGATAGATTCTAAAGAGATTGTTAAATTAATTAATCCTGAATATTCGCGTATAACAGGAGTACAACCTAATGAAATTATTGGAAAACCTCTTCGGTTAGTTCGTCCAAAAGCACAATTAATTGAAACGTTAAAAGACGGAAAAGAACGAATTGGGGTTTATCGTAAAGAAGGATCTGTGGAATATGTTGTTGACATGGCACCAATTATATTAAACAACGAAATAATTGGAGCTGTTTCGATTTGTAAAGGCTTAACAGAAGTTCATAAGCTCTCAAAAGAACTTGAGAAAAACAAGCAAAAACTAACTCAATTGAAAGAAAGAATGGACATCTTATATCAAGCTAAATATACATTCGACCAAATTATCGGTTCGGAAAGCGGACTGAAAGGAGTTGTTCACTTAGGAAGAAAAGCTGCTGAATCTAATTTACCTGTATTAATTATCGGTGAAAGTGGAACAGGTAAAGAACTATTTGCTCAAGCAATTCATAATGCAAGTTCTCGTGCAGAAAAGCCATTTATCCCAGTGAATTGTGCGTCTATCCCAGAATCGCTCATTGAAAGTGAGCTTTTTGGATATACCGAAGGTACTTTTACAAGTGCTAAAAAAGGTGGAAAGCTAGGTTTATTTGAAATAGCAAACTCGGGTACAATTTTTTTAGATGAAATAGGTGAGTTATCTTATGATCTTCAAGCCAAACTTTTACGAGTTTTACAGGAAAAAACACTTAGACGTGTAGGTGAAGCAGGAGAAAGACAAATAGATGTTCGTGTAATTGCTGCAACAAATCGTGATCTAAAGCAGCTTATAGAAAAGAAACGATTTCGTGAAGATTTGTATTTTCGGTTGAATGTATTGCACCTTGATATTCCGCCACTTCGTAAAAGGAAGCAGGATATTCCCGACATTATTGATTTAATTTTACACAAGCACAACCTACATTCTGAAAGTGAACGGTATTATCGATTACACCAATCAACCCTTGCCATTCTAAAAGCTTACGATTGGATCGGAAATGTACGAGAATTGAAAAATACAATTGATTATGCCGTATGCATGGCAGACGAAAGAGATATTCTACCTGAACATTTACCTAGTAGCTTTCATGGAGAAAATATTAGTATCTCAAAAAAAAATTCTAACTATCTTTTAAAAGCCGCTGTTGAGGAGACAGAGAAAAATATCATTACAGATGTTTTGCAAAAACATGGTTCTGAACTGGAGGATAAGAAAAAAGCAGCTAAGGAACTTGGGGTGTCTTTAGCAACGCTTTATAACAAAATGAAAAAGTATCAACTATATGATTTCTAAATAATTAGAAAAGAACTTGTGTTTATTCTAAGGATTTAGAATAACAGTGTTCACAACTGATTGACGATCAAATGAGGTTTATTGCTTATTTAGAATTCTAAAAATTTAGAAACTCACTTTTTAAAAACGCTTTCATTAAGCGTTTTTTATTTTGGCATGGAAGTTGCATAAGTAATGATGTAACTGAATTTACAGGAAGGATCGGTCTAATATTTCAAGATTAATAAATTGCGTCAAGAATAATTAATAAAAAACTAAAAAACAATTTTTTGTGTACTTTTAGTCTTTATTGGGGTGAAAAAAATGTTAAAGATCGGAAGTGGAGCTGGATTTTCAGGAGATCGACTTGAACCCGCCGTTGAACTGGCTCAAAAAGTAAACCTGAATTATTTAGTACTAGAGTGTTTAGCTGAAAGAACAATCGCCATTGCACAGAAAGAAAAGAGGAAAAATAAAAATAAGGGTTACGATCCTCTACTTGTTGATCGAATATCTGCCTTATTACCAGTATTGGATAAAAAACGATTTCGAATCGTAACAAATATGGGAGCGGCCAATCCAATGGCTGGTGCTAAAAAGATTATTGAGATTGCAAATGAAATGAATATTTCTTGTAAGGTCGCAGTTGTATCAGGTGATGATGTGATACAAGAGCTAGATAGTGAAAATGAAGTCCTTGAAAACACAAATAAGGTTAGAGATTATCAAGTAATCTCAGCTAATGCTTACTTAGGAGCCAAGGCACTTTTACCAGCTTTACAAACTAAAGCAGATATTATTATTACAGGACGTGTTGCTGATCCATCATTATTTCTTGCGCCGATGATCGATTACTATGGTTGGTCACTAAATGATTATGAAACATTAGGGCAAGGTACTGTGATTGGACATTTACTTGAATGCGCTGGTCAAATTACAGGTGGCTATTTTGCGGATATAGGAGAAAAAGAAGTTGATAAGTTAGCAGACATAGGTTTTCCATATGCAAGTATTGAGAGTGATGGAACAGCCATTATTTCAAAGACTCCTGACTCAGGTGGTGTAGTAAATTTACGAACAGTTAAAGAGCAACTACTATACGAGGTCCATGATCCAACTCAATACCTAACACCAGATGTAACAGCAGATTTTTCTAAAGCTGACTCAACTAGCTGAAAATGAAGTAAGGGTAGAGGGGGGAAAGGTACGGAAAAGCCTAGTGCTTATAAAGTATCTATTGGGTATGATGCAGGTTATCTTGGTGAAGGAGAAATTTCTTATGCAGGTTCAACCGCTGTTCAAAGAGCCAAGATGGCGGAGTGTATATTAAATAAAAGACTTTGTCAAAAGATACAAGACTTAAGGATTGATCTGATTGGTCTTTCCTCCGTTCATCGTACAAACTTAGGAAATGATCAACCTTATGAAGTAAGATTACGAGCAGCTGCTCTTTGTAAAGATATAAAAGAAGCTCACAGTATTGGAAATGAAGTAGAAGCACTATACACTAATGGACCGTATGGAGGCGGTGGTGCAAGAAAAAGAGCGACAGAATGTTTAGGTGTTGTTTCAACTTTTATAGAAAGAAATTTAGTTGATAAAAAGATACAAGTGGAGGTTATAACGCATGAAAGGAAAGAAAATCAAACTATATGAGGTAGCACATAGCAGAGCAGGTGATAAGGGGAATACCTCTAATCTTTCACTTATCCCATTTAAGGAAAGTGACTTTGATTGGATAGGTCAGGTCGTAACTGTAGAAAGAGTAAAGGAGCATTTTAAAGACATTTTTTACGGTGATGTAATTCGTTATGACATACCATCTATTAAATCCTATAATTTTGTTTGTAAAAATAGTTTACTAGGAGGGGTAACGACCTCTCTTGCACTAGATACTCATGGGAAAAGTTTGAGTAGCGCTTTATTGGAAATGGAAATTCCTTTATTGAATGAATAGGAATGTAATTAGCGGTTTGTAAGCGCTTAAATACGTTAGGAGGAATCATATGTTAGCGACCTTAGGATTTTTAACGATCGGCGTTTTCTTATTATTGATTTTAACGAAAAGAGTATCGGTTATTGTCGCGTTAATTGTTGTTCCACTTGTATTTGCTTTAATAGGAGGGTTTAGTTCCGATATTGGAACTCTTATGTTAGAAGGAATTCAAAGCGTAGCTCCAACAGGAATTATGTTAGGATTTGCCATTTTATTTTTTGGTGTAATGAATAATGCTGGATTATTTGATCCTATTATTTCAAGAGTATTAAAGTTGGTAAAAGGAGATCCATTAAAAATTGTTATTGGTACAGCGGTTATTGCTATGGTAACTCATCTTGATGGATCTGGAACTTCCACATTTTTAATTACAATACCAGCTCTTTTGCCTTTATATGATAAATTAAAAATGAATCGACTTGTTCTAGCAGGTGTTGTTGCATTAGGTGCTGGAGTAATGAATATTATGCCATGGGGCGGGCCAACTGCAAGAGCTGGCAGTGCATTAGAATTAGATCCTGATTTATTTTTTCACCGCTTATACCAGCAATGATAGCAGGAATAATTTGGGTGCTTTTTGTTGCTTATATTCTTGGTAAAAAAGAGAGAAGACGATTAGGTGTTACCGATATGGAATATGATTATGATCAAGAGCTTTCGGATGAAGAAAGAAAAATGAGAAGGCCGAAATTATTTTGGATTAACCTTGTTATTACCATCCTAACAATTGTTGCACTTGTAAAAGTTTGGCTTCCTCTACCAATAGTGTTTATGGTTGCATTTGCTATTGTGTTACTTATTAATTATCCTAAACCAAATGATCAACAAGAACAAGTCAAGAGTCAAGCACTTGGAATGGTAACTGTTGTATCAATTATATTTTCAGCTGGAATTTTTACTGGCATTCTAAGTGGAACAGGTATGATCGAAGCAATGGCATTAGCTATGGTTAATATAATTCCTGAGGGGATTGGGGGATCAATGGCTATAGTTATTGCAGTGATTAGCATGCCAATCAGCCTTCTTTTTACACCTGATGCATATTATTTTGGTGTATTGCCAGTATTAAGTCAGTCAGCTGAAATATATGGAGTTGCACCGATCGAAATGGCCAGAGCTTCCATCTTAGGACAAATGACTACTGGTTTCCCATTAAGTCCTTTAACGGCTTCAACCTTTTTATTAATTGGTTTAGCAGGGGTTGAATTAGGGGATCATCAGCGCTTTATTTTTAAATGGGCATTTGGCACAACAATTGTGATGGCCATTGTCGCCCTTATTATTGGTGCGATTTGAGAACTAAAAAGCCAACTACTTCAGTTGGCTTTTTTAACTAGGTTCATATTAAGTACCTACCTCACAGCCACAATTGACTTCCGTTTATACAATAATGACCCAATCACAAACGTAACAATTCCCCAAATAACCATAATAGCAATTCCAGCCCATATTGAAGCAGTAAAGAGACTCGTTTCATAAACCATGCTCTCTCTTAAGCCTTCAACAAAGTAGGTGAGTGGCAAAATATTTGAAATTGGTCGAATCCATTCTGGCATTGTTTCTATTGGGAAAAAAACGCCACTTAAAAACATCATAAGAAAGTTTGCAATATTGGCTACTCCCATATAGGCTTCTGTCGTTTTGCTGAAGGAGGAAATAAAATAGCCAACAGCTGTAAAAGAAAGAGTACCGAGTAAAAAGACAATTAGCAGAGTTGGAAAATTGATAAATAAGTTAGCACCAAAAATAAAGACTCCAATTAGAGATAGTAAAATAATCTGAACAACACTAAATAATACCCGCATGACCATATCACTTAGACCAAAAAGATTCATATTAGCTGGAGTCATTTGTAGACGTTTAATTAAACCTTTACTGCGCATCTCCACTAATCCAACCATTCCAAACATTCCACCTTGAGCAATTGCCAATGCAATCATTCCGGTAAGTAGAAAATCTGTATAACTTAATTCAGCATTACCTGATGAAATGGCTTCTGTTTGTAATTCAAAAGAAGGTGTTACACCTGAAGCTACTAGGTTTGCTTGTTGAACAAATTGATTTAGCATACCTGTAAGAGCTTGTGATGTTGCTCCTTGTTCATCTTCTTTGTTAACAACAAGTCTTATGAAAGAGGCATCAATTGATTCTGGTAGGACAATCGCTGCATCCACTTCTTTATTTTTTACCAATTTGTCAGCTTTTTCTCGTGTTACAGGGTCTTCTGTTTCAAGCTCAAGTACATCTAGCTTAAGTATTTGCTCAAGCATCATGTTTGAGGTAGGATTAGGATTTTCATTAACAATTGCAACACTTGCTGAAAACTCATCATCAGAGCTACCACTGAAAATAGACATAAAGATAACCATTAAAATAACAGGAAAAAAGATGCCCCAAAACCATGATTGTTTTTCTCGAAATGTTAATTTTAATTGTGCAATAAACATTTGTTTAAATTGATTCATCCTAATCCCTCCATTCTTTTCCAGTGAATTCGATAAATACATCTTCTAAACTCATTTCTCTAATGGAAACCTGTTCAACACGATAATTCTTTTCTTTTGTAAATGCGAATAAGTCATAAAGTGTATCTTCTGGATTGGCTGTCCATAGTTTTAAGGATGATTCTTCACGTTCAGTACGGGTAACTGATTGGAGAGTTTGCGAAAATGTATTAGCTTCTTGAGCTGCTTCTTCTCCATCAACAAACGATAACCTGACTTCTCTTTCTTTTGTTAATTTTTCAATGAGGGCAGATGGTGTGTCTAATGTGATAACTTTTCCTTGATCTACTATGCAAACTCTGTCACTTAATTTTTCAGCTTCTTCCATATAATGCGTTGTTAAAATGGTTGTTTTGCCAAGTTGTTTTAACTGTAAAATAATATCCCAAATATTTCGTCGTGCTTGTGGATCTAGGCCTGTTGTTGGTTCATCCAGAAAGATGATGTCAGGATCACTTATCATCGCAAGGCCAATCGCTAGACGTTGACGCTGTCCACCAGAAAGCTTTTTTACATGATTTTTGCGGTGATCAGTAAGATTAACAAGATCTAAAATTTCTTTTGTAGAGCGGGCCTTATCATAAAAAGTAGCAAAAAGATTAAGATTTTCCTCAGGTGTTAACAAATCAAACATTGCACTTGACTGCGGCTGTACACCAATTTTCTTTTTAATCTCTGTTCTGTTTTTTTCCCAGTTTAGTTCCCCATACATAATTTCACCTGAATCAGGAGTTACCAAGCCTTCAATCATTTCTAATGTTGTTGTTTTGCCCGCGCCGTTTGGACCAATAATGGTGAATACTTCACCAGCTTGAACCGAAAAGCTAATGTCTTGAACGGCATGAACAGAACCAAATGATTTTTTCAACTGCTTTACCTCTAACACCGTCATTTTTTCTCCTCACTTCCTTGGAAACTATACCCATTTACTAGTACGCTATTCTCTTTAAATAGTTTCATCATTTTATAAATTTATTGATTACTGTTTTTTCTATAACAACTCAAAAACTCTTAGTTTATAATAATTTTAAGAAGAAATATAATGGTTGACATAATGGAGGAGCAGAGAATGGAAAAGGTAAAATCAGTGATATTGGACGGAGAGGAAATCCACGTTTTTAATAGTGCCATTTATCTTTTTGAAACTAATACAACGGTTACACTTGAATTAAACGTAATTGTTAGTGAAATAGTCACCAATAAATATAAACATGTTGACAATCTTATTGTTGAAATAGAATTAGAAGATGGAAGAATGATAAATTCGATTATGAGTGTGACCGTTATGCAAGGGAGGTTACCACAATTACATATTTTTTGTGACATCGATGATTTAGATGAGTATAAAGGTCTTTCAATTTTGAACGAAAACAATTCCTCGTTTCCGGATATTGAAGAGGGAATCACGTTAGAAGAGATAAGAAAAGTGGAAATGCCTCTTGAAGATATCACTTTAAAATTGAAGCTTCCAATTGAACAAGTTGAATGGTTAAGGAAACTAAAGAAGAAGGAAGTAACTGATATGATGGAGGAGTTTTTAATCTATTATAGAAAAAATGAGTAGAAGGGGACAAATCCAACTTAATAAGGTGTTTTCTACTGTTTTTCCAAATTTTAAGGAAGAGGTATAAAATGGAACCCGATGAATATTTAGAACCAAAAAACTCAAAAGTGGAATTTAACCTGAAAGAAATTACACCAATTATTGCATTATTTTCACTTTTTCTTGCAGTATTAATATTTGTTTTTATTAAATTAGAATTAATAACTATGGAACACTATTTTTCTTTCGAAAACCCTTCTAAACTAGTGTTAAGCACGATTATTACTTCTATAGGCTTAATAATAGTTGGTATCGTGTTAACATTGATCATGCCTGCAAAATTTATTGATGAAACGAATAAAACATTTCAACATGAATCCTTATGGACGATAATGATTAGCATGTTGGTTGTAGTTTTGTTTGAGGAACTATTGTTTAGGGGAATTGTACAAAACTTTATTTTTCTAATTCTTAAAAATGAATGGTATGCAATAATTGCAACAGCGGTATTTTTTGTTATTTATCATAAACGATATTTTAAAAAGCCGCTCATGTTGTTAAATATCACTCTTCCTGGTTTGGTACTTTGCTGGATTTATTTTTATCATGATAATATTATTGTTCCGTTTATCATTCACTACACGATGAATATAGCATTAACATTAATGTTTAAATATAATTTAATCAGGTTAAGGAATTGAATTAAGGCAAGATTTATGGTTAAAATAACTTTCACTAGAAATAGGATATCTTAAAATTAAAATTAAAACTAAAACGAGACAAATTTTTGGAAAATCATGATAAATATATGACACATTTTCTAACCTCCGTCATATATTAACTTCTGTGTGAGAAATTTAACATAGGAAGGAAAGTTTAACATGAACAATCAACAAACAACTATTTCTATTAAGAATGACTACAAAGACGGAGGAAATGGATACAAAGTTATTGAAGTAAATATTTCCAATACATCAGATAACTTATATGCTGTTGTAACACCTGTTAACAAAATGTAAAAAAATAAATAAGCAGTCTTTTTTGAAAGTATAGAGTATACATAGAAAAGACTGCTTTGTTGTGCATGGAATGGTCCGAGGTTTGCTGTAAAATCGTTGTAATTGCATAAACAGATTAAATCTATAGTTAGCGAAACTTGATTTTAACCACAAACCTATAGATATAGAAAAGGATGGGAAAAGAGAACATGATGTTCTCATTTTTCCCATCTTTTTTATTGAACGAATTTAGAAATTTCTACTTTCTTCAGCAGCCATTGCTTCAGCTTTCGTTCTATGCACTGTTCCAAACGGATGCTCTGGTGGTGCGTAAATCGAGTAAAGCTTAAGAGGTTTATTTCCCGTATTTGTGAGATTATGCCATTTTCCGGCGGGTACCATTATCGCAAAATCATCAGAAACTTTTCTTACATAATCCAATCGATCTTTTCTGTCACCCATTTGTACAAGTCCTTGACCTTCTTCAATTCTCAAGAATTGATCTGTATTCGGATGATTTTCTAATCCAATGCTATCTCCAACATCAATACTCATTAATGTGACTTGAAGTTTGTTACCTGTCCATATTGCTGTACGAAATGTTTTGTTTTGTTTTGTGACCTTCTCAATATCTACAACAAAGGGGTTTCTGCCATAGTCTTTTCTCTGATTCGCACGGTCTTCAAGTAAATTCCGGAATATTTGCGCATTAACTTGCTGAGCATTTGTCTTCAACCATAAAATATTCTGCATAATAGGATCTTGATTAAGTAAAGAGTGATTTCGATCTTCGAAATAACCTTCAGCTTCAAAAGCCTTTTCCAATCCTTCTTCGTAACTTAGAAAAGGAATTTCAACAATTTGATAAAGAGGCTTTGTTCCAGTAAGGTTTATATACAAATTGGTGAGTTGATTGGTGGATGCTTTTTTTCCTTCTAACGCATAAAGAATGTCATTTCTGTGGTTTTCATCTGTAGCTGATTTTGCCAACCTCATATAAAGGTCAATTGTTGAAGCACCTTTTTTAATTTCATCTAGGAGAATCGACATTACCTGATAATTGTATTCTTGAACATTTCTTGTTAAAAATCCAGAGTGGTAATAAGGATAAGGTTCATACATTTTTCTCAGTCCTTTCAATAAATTTACAACATTATCATATGCCTATGTGTTAAGAGTGTACTTCTTTTTATTGTCCTAATTGATTTGTCTGGATGGATATTTTTAGTTCGTTACATACTAAAAATAAAAAGAAAGGAGAATTATTATGAAAGAAACAAAACATACAAAAGAAGAGTATAGATCAACTAATGAACACGAATTTTCAGAAGAGCTTTCCGATGGAGGAGAGCGAAACGAAATTATCACAATACAACAAAATAATGAATCTTTAAAGGAGTCAAAATAGATGGATGAGTTAAAGCACTATGTTCAAATCATTAAACAAAATCTTGAAACATTGAGTGCTCCAGATTATGAAGGAAAAGATGAGGAATTGATGAGACAGCAAGAGGAATTAGAAAAAGTTGAACATCATTTTTTATCGGAAATCAATTCATCAGAAAGCTTTGATCAAATTGTAAACGCTGCAGTTAAGTGTGCTTCAAATGAAATCTCGTTAGATGAGTTAGAAGATGAATACAATCTATTAACAAAATAACATCCTGAGGGGTGTTTTTTTGACTTTTTACTCAACTGAGTTTTGTAAATTTTATTGCAATAGGTCTTTTCTTTACTTTCTTCCATATTTATTACTGAGCAAATATTACCGCTGATATTCCAATGGGAGGAATACATTTTGAAAGCAATTGTTCAGTACAAATACGGTTTACCAGAGGTTTTAAACCTAGAAGAAGTTGAAAAACCAACCCCTAATGACCATCAAGTTCTGGTGAAAATACATGCAGCTTCCGTTAATTTTGGGAATCTTGTCCTTTTAAAAGGAAAACCGTACATCACTCGATTTTTTTATGGAGTATTAAAGCCAAAGCATCCAATTCCAGGTGGTGACATCGCAGGTTGTGTTGAAGCTGTGGGTTCAAAAGTAACTCAGTTTAAACCAGGAGATGAGGTATTTGGGGATTTATCCTCCTCTGGCTGGGGGGCATTTGCCGAATATGTTTCAGCTCCGGAAAGCTCATTAGAACAAAAGCCTGTAAATATGAGCTTTGAAGAAGCAGCTGCAGTTCCAATGGCAGCAGTAACTGCCCTGCAGGGATTGAGAGATAAAGGGAAAATTGAATCAGGGCAAAAGGTACTAATATATGGAGCCTCTGGTGGTGTAGGAACATTTGCTGTACAAATTGCTAAAGCATTTGGTGCTGAGGTAACAGGTGTGTGCAGTACGAGAAATAAAGAAATACTACGAACGATAGGTGCTGACAACATAATTGATTATAAAAATGAAGGTATTGATAAATACAGGGAGTATTTTGATCTGATCATCGGGGTAAACGGACATCAACCATTATCTGTTTATAAGCGAGCATTAAAACGTCATGGAATCTTTGTTCACGTTGGTGGGGCTGAATCTCAACTGTATCAAACAGCTTTACAGGGAGGTTGGATATCTTTTATAGAAAAAAAGAAAATGAATGTCTTTTTGCAAAGAGCTAATCAAAAAGATCTGATATTTATAAAAGATTTAATAGAATCTGGTAAGGTAAAAGCAGTGATTGATCAGCAATTTGAATTAAGTGAAGTACCACAGGCTTTAACCTATTTTGCCGAAGGACACGCTCAGGGAAAAGTCATTATAACCATTTGAGATAGTAATATTTATTTTTAAAATACAGAAATAATATTTAATGAAATATACGGCTATAATTTACTATGAAAATCCTATTCTTTGTCTCTTTTAAATATGAATTAGTATAATAATTTTTCAAATAAGAAGAAATATATTGATTATTTAGTCAATTAGAAGTAACCTAGTTATATCATTCTTTAATACGTCAAGAGAAAGGAGATTGGAATGATGGAAATGCGTAGTAACATGATTAAAAAGGGATTTGACCGTGCACCGCATCGTAGCTTACTTCGTGCGGCAGGTGTAAAAGAAGAGGATTTTGATAAACCGTTTATCGCGGTTTGTAATTCATATATTGATATTGTACCTGGACACGTACATTTACAAGAATTCGGTAAAATTGTAAAAGAAGCAATACGTGAAGCGGGTGGAGTACCATTTGAGTTTAATACAATCGGTGTAGATGATGGAATTGCAATGGGACATATTGGAATGCGCTATTCCTTACCAAGCCGTGAAATTATTGCAGATTCTATTGAAACTGTTGTTTCAGCACACTGGTTCGATGGAATGGTTTGTATTCCAAACTGTGACAAAATCACACCAGGGATGATGATGGCAGCATTACGTCTTAATATCCCTACAGTATTTGTAAGTGGTGGCCCGATGAAGGCTGGTGTGACAAGTGATGGGAAAAAAATCTCACTTTCTTCTGTATTTGAAGGAGTAGGTGCCTACCAATCTGGTAAACTAGATGAAAAAGGTTTAACAGAGCTTGAGCAATTTGGCTGCCCAACATGTGGTTCTTGTTCAGGTATGTTTACAGCGAACTCCATGAACTGTTTAGCTGAAGCACTTGGATTAGCTCTTCCTGGTAACGGAACGATTTTAGCCGTGGCGCCTGAGCGTAGAGAGTTTGTAAAACGTTCTGCAAAACAATTAATGAATCTTATTAAGGACGATATTAAGCCTAGAGATATCGTAACAGAAAAAGCAATTGATAATGCTTTTGCACTTGATATGGCATTAGGTGGATCAACAAACACGGTTCTTCACACATTAGCTTTAGCACATGAAGCGGAAATTGAATACCCAATTCAACGTATTAATGAAGTGGCAGCACGTGTTCCACATTTATCTAAGCTTGCTCCTGCATCAGATCATCATATTGAGGATTTACATGAAGCTGGTGGTGTATCTGCTGCATTGTATGAGCTTTCTAAGAAAGAAGGAGCTCTTCATCTTGATACTTTAACTGTTACGGGCAAAACCCTTGGGGAAAACATCGCTGGCTGTGAAATAAAAGACCATGGGGTGATCCGTCCTATTGACAATCCACATACTGAAAAAGGTGGACTTGCTGTTTTATTCGGAAACCTTGCTCCAGACGGTGCCATCATTAAAACAGGTGGTGTACAAAACGGAATTACTAGCCATGAAGGACCTGCAATTGTGTTTGAATCACAAGAAGAGGCAATCAATGGAATTGTAAATGGTAAAGTAAAAGAAGGACATGTAGTGATTATTCGTTACGAGGGACCAAAAGGTGGACCTGGTATGCCGGAAATGCTTTCTCCAACATCTATGATTGTTGGAATGGGACTTGGACCAAAAGTTGCACTTGTAACAGATGGTCGTTTCTCAGGAGCTTCTCGTGGATTATCGATCGGACATGCTTCACCTGAAGCGGCAGAAGGCGGTCCACTAGCATTCGTTGAAAATGGTGATCACATCGTAATTGATATTGAAAACCGTACAATGGATGTTCAAGTAGATGATGAAGAATGGGAAAAACGTAAAGGTAACTGGAAAGGCTTTGAACCAAAAGTGAAAAAAGGCTATCTAGCTCGTTATTCCAAACTTGTAACATCTGCTAGTACCGGCGGTATTATGAAAATCTAATATGCATAAAGAAGGGGTCCAGAATGATTTCATTCTGAACCCCTTTTCATCTATGTAAATGTTAGTAATGACTAACAGTAAGATAATTGAATAATTAATATAAAATGAATATTATTTTTTAAACACATGTTGTCCAATTTGTACTGTTGTTTCTCTTGAATCAAGCCATCTACTCTGGGCAATATCCGGATTATAAAAGAATAAGGCATCTTTTGCTATACCGCATATCAGATAGGGCAGCAAAAACAGCTTTTCTAGACTCTTCATCTGCTGGCTTATTAATCTGTCCATTTGCAACTGGCTGAAATTGATTACGCTGATAGATCACTTCTCTAACTGTATCAGGGAATTTTTTGCATTGTCAACTCGATTTAACACAACACTTGCAACGGCAACTTTACCTTCAAACGATTCTGTTTGAGCTTCAGCTCGTACAATTCTTGCTAATAAATCTATTTCAGCTTCTGAAAGGCTAATCTTTTCAGAGCGTTCATTTCCTCTGCTAACTTGAGTGGTATTATTTGTTTTATGTGAAAGTGTCTTTACACTTGGCTTATCCGAAGTATTAATAGTTTTATTAATAGTTGTATTAATTTGTTGGCCAACATAAATTAAATCAATGTTTTTAACATGCGGGTTTGCTTTTGCTAGTTGATTTAATGATAGTCCATTCTTACGTGCGATTTCCGACATCGTGTCACCTTTTTCAACCGTATGTGCAAAAGTAGGTGCAGCGACAAACAGAGTGGTCAGGAATGCTAGTAAAAAAAATAGTTTTTTCACAATTAGTCCTCCTAGTAAATATCATTTTTTGAACTCTTGTCTTACTCATACCTATGTCCAAAAAAATTGAATAGTGTTACAATTTTATTACAGGAAGATTACAAGGAGCTGAAACACTGATATTTCATAGGATATACAGTCTTAAAATACATAAAAAAATAGAGGAAGAAATAAATGGAGAGAGAAAATCTAGAATTAGTTATAGAGTTACGTCATGAATTACATAAACATCCAGAGCTTTCCAACCATGAAGTATGGACAAAACAACATTTGATTTCATTTCTAAAAAGTTATACAAACCTTGAAATCGTTGACAAAGGAAAGTGGTTTTACGCTATATATCGAGCAGGACAAGATCGAGAAAACATTGCATTTCGAGCAGACTTTGACGCACTTCCAATCGAAGAAACGATTGTAATTCCTCATGCCTCACAGACACCGGGTGTATCTCACAAATGTGGTCATGACGGTCATTCAGCATCTTTAGCTGGATTAGCTCTTGAAATAGATCAAAAAGGAGCAGACAAAAATATTTTTTTCTTATTTCAACACGCTGAGGAAACTGGAGATGGAGCGTTAGAATGCGTTTCTTTTATAAAGGAAAACAACATCCAAGAGATCTTTGCTTATCACAATATGAGTGGAATGGCTCATAATACGGTGAATGTTATAAACGGAACGGCTCACTGTGCGTCTAAAGGTATGACAATTTTTATGGAAGGAACTCCGGCACATGCTAGTCAGCCTGAAGATGGAATTAATCCTGCCTTTGCTATTGCAAAAATCATTGATACAATCGATGTTTTGACATCTGCCGAGCATAATAAAGGTATGGTTCTCTGTACTGTGGTACATGTTAAGATCGGTGAAAAAGCATTCGGGGTATCAGCAAGCAAGGGTGAACTGCTTTTGACGATTCGTGCTCTATATGAAGAAGACTTGGATAAACTGCAGCATAATCTTGAAGAACTAACATTATCGCTTGCAAAGCAATATGGACTAAAGGCGAGTTTTTTCTATAACGATGTTTTTCCTGAGACGGTTAATTATAAGGAGAGCTCAGATAAAATACGAGTTGTTTGTAAAAACAAAGGAATTAACCTTATGGAGATGAAGCAGGCGTTTCGTGCTTCTGAGGATTTTGGTCATTATTTAAAGGAAACGAAAGGAGCTATTTTCTATATCGGAAATGGGGAAGAGTATCCACCTATTCATACTGTTGAATATGATTTCAGAGACGACGTGATAGAAACGGCTGTTGAGCTATTTAAGGGATTAATCGAAATTTGTTAATTTAGGAGGGTAAACCTTGCCTATTATAACCATAAAGTTAGCAAAAGGAAGATCAGTAAAACAAAAACAACAATTTGTTGAATCAGTAACAAAGGAAGCAGCAAAACATCTAAACGTAAAAGAAGAATGGGTAACTGTTTTATTCGATGAATATGAACGAGAAAACTGGGCATCAAATGGACAGTTACATTCAATTAAATTTGGTGAAGGATTTGGGAAAGGAGAATGAAAAAAGAAGGGGAAGGATAACATTTTATTAAGAATCAATTTAAAAAATGAGTAAATTGTTTCAGTTAATGTTATAGTTAGAAAGACATTTTATAAGAGAGTGGGTGATGAACATGATTGAAATAAAAACATCTTCTCTCAGTGATGGAGAATTTAATAGAGGAGTATTTGCTAAAACCAATATCAAAAAAGGCGAGCTTTTACATGAGGCACCTGTCATTTCTTATCCAAATGATCAGCATCAACATATAGAAAAAACGCTACTTGCTGATTATGCTTTTGAATATGGTATAAATCACACAGCTATTCTTCTAGGTTATGGAATGCTATTTAACCATTCTTATGAACCTAATGCGATTTATGAGATTAATTTCGATAATCATACCTTTGATTTTTATGCTTATACTGATATACAAGCTGGAGATGAGATTTTAATAAACTATAATGGTGATGTAGATGATAAAGAGCCATTGTGGTTTAATAAGGAGTAATTTGTACGAATATTCCTTATTTGTTAATTGGTTAATTTATTATGTGAACCTTTCCTATAGAGGAATAGGTTCACTTTTTTTTAGAGTGGGTTTGTTGTAGCCCATTTTATTTTATAATAAAGTAAGACTACCGAATGGTTGGTTGGAAAGGAGCGGGATTGATGGTATCAACGAAAGTAAACATCAAGAAGGTTGCGTTGTCACTATTCGCAACATATGGGTATGCAGGTACATCCATGAAAAATATTTCCGATGGTGTTGGAATTAGTAAAGCATCTCTTTATTCTCATTTTTCAGGCAAGGAGGATATTCTTTTTGCAGTGTATGAGGATTTGGTTGAGGATTATATTCAACTTCATAACAGATTGTTCGATGAAGCGAAAAATATGCTAGTTTCAGATCAGCTTGAGCATTTATTCAAGGGATACATATTACATTATTATCAAAACAGAGAAATACAAGCATTTTGGGAGCAGGTGACGTTTTTAACCCCTCCTGAAATAAGGGAGAAAATCTTAAGTAATTTAGCTGAAATTGATCAACCCATTCATGATAAAATGGTGGGAATTTTTAAACAAGCGATGGATCAGCAGCTCATTCGTAAAGATCACCCTACAAAAATGGTTGTTTCTTTCCGATCAATGAGAGACGGATTGTTAAAATGGATGCTCATTATTCCAAAAATAAAGGTGGACCTTGTTTCGTCCTTCTGGTCAGATTATTGGTGTGGTTTAGAAACGAGGAATACCAAAGAAAATGGCGAAATTTAAAAAGTCTGAGAACTAAACAACTCAGACTTATTCATACATAAAAAATTTCTATATCTATCTATTATTGTTAAATTTATCCTGTATAATGTATTGGAAAGATAGTTTGATGTTTAAGGAGAACATATGAAAAAAGAGAATAAGTGGAAAATGCTACTATCACCCGTTATTTTTGATCGCTATTCTAAGAGTGATATTTTTGTTGGACTAGGAATCACAACCTTTGCTATGGCTGGTATCTTTATAACAAGTCTATTTTTTGGTCTTATAGAAATTACTAATGTTGGTTTTGATGCCAGAATGATAGGCTATTATACAGGATTAATCTTTCTATCAGCAGGTTATGAAGAGTTAATTTTCAGGTGCATCCTTCTTACCATTTTAATAAAGGTTTTAAAAAAATCATGGATTGCCTTACTAATTACATCGATTTATTTTGGATATGTTCATCTTGACAATGATTATGCGACAGTTTTGTCTGCTGTGAGTAACGGAATTGGCGGTATTATGTATGGACTAGCGTTTCTTTTTACACGAAAAATATGGTTACCATGGGCACTGCATTTTGCCTGGAATTATTTACAAGCACCTATATTGGGTTTTCCAGTAAGTGGGTTTGAAGTACAAGGAATTATAAGCTTAAAACTACTTGATCACTCATGGCTTTCCGGCGGATTTTATGGGCCGGAGGGAGGTATTGTAGGAATCTCTTTTCGTTTCGTTGTGATTGGCCTTGTCGTTTTTTGGATTAAAAAATCAAGGGGAAAAGTAAAGAAAAAAATAATTGAACAAGACTATATACCAGCTTAATGAAAGAGACCATCGATGGTCTCTTTATTTTTTAGGAAAATATTTGAATAAAATGTGAAAAGTTGTATTTTATATTGCTTTTGATATGGAATTAATTGTATGATTTAACTACCGAACGGTCGGTTGGTTAATTAGTATTAGTAAAAAACAATATGTTAAGAGGTGATTTGCCTTGATTTTTTATGAATGTATTTGTTCCAGTTGCAAGGAAATGTTTACTGTTTATGAAAATCAATTGGAATATAAAACAATTAAACGAAATCCTTCAGGAACTCATTTGTGTTCTGATTGCAAATTTGAAATTGAGCTTGAGGCGAAAAGAGCTTTAGGAGGTTCTATATCATAATGAAGAGTAATGACAATGTATAAAGGAAGTTTGTTTAGTAGAAAAACCTCGTAAATCAAGCTAACACTTATCTTTACCGCGTGGAGGCAACGTTTATAGCAACTTATAAAAAAACGAAAATACATTTTTGTCGATAAAAGGAGAGTAAAAGATGAGTACATTTATTTTGGTACATGGAGCATTTAGTGGAGCATGGTGCTGGAAGAAAGTTATTCCTTTACTAGAATTACATGGTCATAGAGTACTGGCAGTTGATTTACCTTCACATGGAGAAGATCTTACACCTGTTTCAACAGTAACTCTTGAGCATTATACAAATCATTTGCAGCGTGTAATAGAGAATGAACCTAGCGATGTTATTGTAGTTGGACACAGTTTAGGAGGACTTGTTATATCACAAACAGCTGAACGTATTCCAACAAAAATAAAATCTCTTGTTTATATAGCAGCATTATTACCGGAAAACGGACAATCATTTTTACAGATGAATGAAAAAAATGCTCAGGCACTTCCACTGCCAATAACGATGAGTGAAGACCAAACACATTTTAAGCTTGATGTTAGCTCAATACGCGACAATTTTTATGGAGAATCATCTGAAGAAGATGTTCGGTATGCCAAATCAAAACATGGTGATCAACCACTCGCACCTTTTGTAACTCCTGTTATGTTATCGGATGAAAACTATGGCTCTATTAAACGTTACTATATTGAAACTTTAAAAGATCACTCGCTTTCCATCTCTTTTCAGCGAGAAATGACTAAACAGGTTCCTTGTGAGAAGGTGTTTACTCTTGATACAGATCATTCTCCGTTTTTTTCAGATGTAACAAATTTAGTAAGTATATTAAATGAGTTGGGGTAGAAAGTATGAAAAATATTTTTGAAAACAAAATAACAATTATTACAGGAGCTGCTTCAGGAATCGGACGTTCACTCGCTCAAGAAATGGCTTCAAGAGGTGCGGTCATTATTATTGCTGACCGAAACAAGACAGAAGGGGAAAAGGTGGCAGAATTTATTTCCCGAAAAAATGGAAAGGCTTATTTTCATCAAGTTGATGTGACAAATGAAAAGGAGGTTTATGATCTTGTTCATCATGTTTATGATACTCATGGCACACTAGATTATATGTTTAATAACGCAGGAATCTCCTCGATGAGTGAGTTTGATGATCTAACATCAGAACAATGGAAGAAAATAATCGATATAAATGTTCTTGGAGTTGTTTATGGATCTACAGCAGCGTATACAATTATGAAGAAACAAGGATACGGATATATCATCAATACCTCGTCTGCAGCTGCTTTTGGTCCAGCACCTCTGACCGCAGCATATGGTGCCACTAAACATGCTGTACTTGCACTCACTACCTCACTCCATTATGAAGCCGAAGCCTATGGAGTAAAGGTAAGTGCCGTATGTCCAGCATTTGTAACAACACCTATAACCGATCATATGGAAATGAATAAGTTCGACCGAAATGTCTTTAGTCAAAATACTAAAAACTATATAAGCGCTGATAAATGTGCAAACATCATTTTGCAGGGAATAGAAAAAGAAAAGCTAATAATTACAACGATAGGCATGAAAAAAACAACCGATATTGTCTTCACCCTATTTCCGGGACTACAAAGAAAGCTAATGAAGTATGTCGTAAAGGCGGGGAGAAAGGCTAAGGTACGGGATTAGGCGTGGTGCCTGTCACTTCCCGAATTTTCTTGTTTCATGAGTGTTTCACGGAACGGTGGGGTGCCTGTCACTTCCCGTTTTTTCTTGTTTCACGGAACCAAATAGAGTTCTTTCTCTATGCAATGTTTTTCATTGTATTTATTTAGCATGAAAGTGGTATAATCTTCAAGTAGATTAGACTTAGGAGATGACACAAAAATGGCAAATATAAAATTTGACATTCAACAAAATTTAGGTATTATATCCGAAGGTGCGAAAGGGTGGAAGAAGGAATTTAATCTTATTAGCTGGAATGGCCGAGATCCCAAATATGATATACGTGATTGGGATGAACAACACGAAAAAATGGGGAAAGGCGTTACACTTTCTAAAGAAGAAATCATTCAGCTTAGAGAAATCTTAAATGGAATAGAATTATAGTAAATACACTTTAAGAACTAGTATGCATTAGATACAGGTTCTTAATTTTTGTTTTTACAGGAGAACATCTTGAATGTTGTCAAGGCAAAAATTACGACAAATATCGGGTGGTGACAGGCACCCGAAAGGAGAGACATCATGAATAATTTAACCGGTTCAAAACGTTTACAACTGGGATTGCTTTTAGGTTCATTAAATTTATTGGGTCCATTTACGATTGATATGTATTTGCCGTCATTTCCTACTATTGTAGAGGATTATCATACAAATGCATCTCTTGTACAAATTAGCTTAACAACATGTTTATTAGGTTTAGGTCTAGGACAATTGGTTATTGGTCCGATGAGTGATGTACAAGGTCGACGGAAACCCTTACTTATTTTCATTATTCTTTATTTACTTGCATCACTAACTTGTGCAATATCTCCAAACATTTATATGTTTATTGCTTCAAGGTTTGTCCAAGGTTTTGCAGCAGCAGGTGGTCTTGTTATTTCACGAGCTGTTGTTCGGGACCTTTATAGCGGAAAAGAATTGACTAAGTTTTTTGCCCTATTAATGTTAGTTGGTAATCTAGGTCCGATCGTTGCGCCAATTGTAGGTGGTGGGATTTTGGCTTTTACAAACTGGACAGGTGTATTTTTTGTTTTAGCATGTGTAGGATTAATTTTATTCCTAACTGTAACATGGAAACTTGAAGAAACATTACCGGTCGAAAAACGTGTTCCAAGTAATTTTAAACAGGTGGTCAAAAATTTTGGCTCTCTATTAAAGGATCGCCAATTCGCAGGCTATGCTCTCACACAAGGGTTTATCATCGCTGGTATTTTTGCCTACGTATCTGGTATTCCGTTTGTCTATCAAAATATTTATGGTGTCACCCCACAGCAGTTTAGCTTCTTATTTGGAGTAAACGGAATCGCTTTGATCATCGGAAGTCAGTCAGTTGGACGGTTAAACGATATAATTTCTGAAAAAACATTTTTAAAAATTGGATTAATTTTATCTAACACAGCAGGAGCGCTATTACTAATAGCACTGCTTTTTAAAGCGCCAATCGTAGCTGTTGCCATTCCTATTTTCTTTTTGGTTGCTTCAATCGGGATTATTTCAACAACATCATTCGCACTAGCAATGGATACACAAGGTCATATAGCAGGTAGTGCTTCTGCGCTTCTTGGACTTTTACCATTTGTCCTTGGCTCATTAACAGCGCCGTTAGTTGGTATCGCTGGAGAATACAATGCTATTCCAATGGGTATTGTGATCTTTTCTGCGAGCTTTTTAGCTTTCTTATCCTATTTTGGGTTAGTTAGAAAAGTTCTCGGTAAAAGTTCAAACTGCAAAGTAAGGTATATTCTTTTGATTCTTCCTAAAAATTTAGTATAGTTAGATTGACGGTTAAACTAACATATAGGAGTGATGGTAGATGGATTTCGTTACATTAAATAATGGATTAAAAATGCCACAACTAGGATATGGTGTTTGGCAGGTTGCAGATGATCAAGCAACAACTGCTGTAGCAAATGCTCTTGAAGTTGGTTATAGATCGATCGACACAGCGATGATTTACAAAAATGAAGCTGGTGTTGGTAAAGCAATTAAAGATTCAACTATCCCTCGTGAAGAATTGTTCATCACAACAAAGGTTTGGAATAGTGATCAAGGGTACGACAATACTTTACGTGCTTTTGATGAAAGTTTAGAGAGATTGGGCCTTGATTATGTGGACCTTTATTTAATACATTGGCCAACTCCTCAATTTGATCAGTATGTTGATACATATAAAGCATTAGAAAAGCTTTATCATGATGGTCGAGTAAAAGCTATTGGTGTATGTAATTTTGAAATTGAACATTTACAGCGTCTATTAGATGAATGTGAAGTTGTACCAGTTCTAAATCAAATCGAATGTCATCCATACCTTGCTCAAAATGAGATAAAAGAATTTTGTGCAAAACATAATATTTATGTAGAGGCTTGGAGTCCACTTGAACAGGGTGGAGATGTGTTAAGAGATGATGTAATTGTTAAAATTGCTGAGTCTCACAGTAAAACTCCAGCACAAGTTGTTTTACGCTGGCATTTACAAAATAATTCAATTGTTATTCCTAAATCAGTTACACCATCAAGAATTGAAGAAAACTTCAACGTGTTTGATTTTGAATTAACATCAGACGAAATGAATTCAATTCATGAACTGAACAAAAACCGTCGTAAAGGTAAGCATCCAAACGAGATGCATATTCGATAAAACATACCTTAAAAAAGCCCATTCCTTTATACTAGGAATGGGCCTTACTATTATAGAAAATCAACAACATCTACTTCCATAGGATGAAACTGATATTTAACCAAATCTATTTGCTTTTCAAAACTAACACCTTCATGCTCAAGAAGTAGCTTTTGTGAGTAAAAAGCTTCCTCATCCTTAAAGCCAATTTCTCCTTTAGCATTAATCACACGATGCCAAGGAAGTTGATGTTTCTCACTCATAGAATGAAGAATCCGAACTACTTGCCTAGCTGCTCTTGGCTTTCCAGCTAACCGTGCAATTTGTCCATATGTCATGACTTTTCCTTTAGGTATACTTTTTATAATATGGATCGTTCTTTTTGTAAATGGCCGCATGAAATTTCTCCTTAAAATAAAGACTAACCTCATACTTATGGTAACATTAATTTAATCCTAAGAAACATAAAGGAATTATTTTCACAATATTTATAATAGTTTTGCGAAATAAGTTGACACCAACTAAGCAATGTGTCAAATTAATAGATATTCTACATATTCAGGAGGAAGCAATGACTACAGAAAAACACACTCATATAATTGACTGTACAATCCGTGATGGTGGACTCGTAAATAATTGGGATTTCAGTGTGGAGTTCGTTCAAGACTTATATAACGGCTTAAGTGAAGCTGGTGTTGAATATATGGAAATTGGCTACAAAAATTCCCCGAAGCTTTTAAAAGCAAGCGAGCCGAATCCGTGGAGATTTCTTGATGACAAATTTTTAAAAGAAGTGATTCCACAGAAAAAATTCACAAAGCTTTCAGCACTTGTTGATATCGGAAGAGTAGATCCGAATGATGTTTTACCACGAGAAGAAAGTGTATTAGACATGATTCGTATTGCTTGCTATATTCGTGAAGTGGACAAGGGATTGGAGCTTGTTCAAATGTTCCATGATTTAGGATATGAAACAGCTCTTAACATTATGGCTTTATCAAGTGTTCCCGAGAATCAATTAATTGAAGCATTCGACATGATCAAAGATAGCCCGGTTGATGTTGTTTATATTGTAGATTCTTTTGGCAGCCTAGATCCTTTTGATATTGAACATCAAGTAAAGAAATTTAAGTCAATGCTTCCTAATAAACAGTTTGGTATTCATACACACAACAATATGCAGCTTGCATTTGCAAATACATTAACAGCTATGAGAAATGGAGTAAGCTACCTAGATTCTTCTGTGTTCGGTATGGGACGTGCAGCAGGAAATTGTCATACGGAATTACTTGTAACACATGTTAAAAAATCAAGCTATGAGCTAAAGCCAGTTCTAGGTGTTATTGAAAAGCATATGATTGAAATGCGACAAAAATGGGAGTGGGCCTATATTATCCCTTACATGATTTCCGGTGCTCTTAATGAACATCCACGTGTAGCTATGGCTTATCGTGATAGTGAAGATCGTGACAAATACGTAGAGTTCTACGATAAAGTAACATCACCAGAAGCTTCAGTTGCTCCTGCAAAAAAGTAACGCCTATGGAAATTTGAGCTTCTTAAGATAAAAAAAATGCTAAGCACGTTAAAAGTGCTTAGCATTTTTTATTAATAAGCTGAAGAGCGAAATGATTCAATAATATGTGTAACTGAATTGCCATACTTACTTTGTTCACTTGCTGGGTACGTCATTATGATCGTATTTGCTACTTCATTTCCAAAGAAAAACTTTTTGTACGTAATCAGCCCATTTTGTTCATAAGAAAGAACATACCAGTTGGCTGTTAGTCTTTTATAAGCAATGTTAACCGGAATAGAGTTCAGATCTTCATTGTAGTAAGTTTCAATTGTTTCGTTTTCACTTATAATATTCGTATGGTTACCATAGGCAGTAACTTCAAAATCTTCGCTATAAAACCTTACGCCATCTCCATTAGTTGGGGGAGGGGCCATCTTTAAGTTGCTTGGTACTTTTAAGGAAAATCCATAGCGTTCATTTGTATAATGTTGATAGGAAATGGTATCTTGCTTTGATTTTTTTCCTTCTGTTTTTCGATCTTCTCCTCTTTTTTTCCTTTTCAGTCCCATCAATAGTACTGTTAATAGGTTGTTCGTTTTCATCTTTTTCACTTGTTGTAAGTTCTACTTTTTTTATTAATTCATTCATTTTAGATTCATATTGTTTGAGAATTTCATTAGAAGTAATAGTAGCCTGTAATTCTTCTAACTCTTTTTTAGCTTCGCTAACATTATTTTTTTCTATTAATTTGTTAATATAGGCTATTTTCTGTTCAACTAGTGAGGTTTGATCATTATCAGCCAAAATCTGTTTTTTTAGTGTTTCAGCCTCATCCTGAACGGTTTTTAAACCATTTTGTTCATTTATGACAACATCCAACGACTTAATAGCAGACTCATAATCTTTTTCTTTATAAGCCTTTTTAGCTCTTTCCATATTTGTTGCTTGATCAAAGTAGCTTGCTGCATTTCGATCACCTTCTTTTTCATTTAAGGCAAGCTCAAAGTAAATGGCAGCCTGATGGTAATTTTTTTGTCCAAGCTCTTTCATCCCTTGATCTATAGCATGCTGATAACTTTCGTTAGAACACGAAGTAAGAAAAGTAATAAGAGCAATTAGTAATATTAAACTTTGTAGTTTCATTGTTTTTCCATTCCTTTAGTAATTTTATTCTCATATTATATCAAAGATTTGTACTTACTTGATTTGTTTAGTAGTGGTAGTATCTGGTTTTTGGTACCTGGCACCACCCGATTTTTCTTGTTTCACACACTTTTGTTTCACAGAAAAACCCCTGATTTTCAGGAGGTTCTTCATTTTACGATGAAGTTTTACTTTCACTTTCTTTATCATTTTTGTCACTTTTAAATAAATTTTTAGAAACAACATTTAATTTATTTAAAAACCGATTAAACCCAAATCCAACAAAAAATGCAATACTAATCTGAGCTAGTGGCGCATCTTTGTAGTCAATAAATTCAACTAAAAATAAACCACTTTGAATAAGTGTAACAGCGATAACTGCTGTGCCTGTCGCAAATATTGGATAAAAAATATACATAATCCATTCTCGATAGTCGGTTAATCCATCTTTCATATAGTGAGAGCAAAACATATAAAGATGCCTTAGTGAACCACCAATTGCTCCCGCAAAGAAATAATATAAAAAAATCTCGATATCAGAAATGATTGGGAACGATTTTTCTAGAATACCAGTCCACAAAGCACCTACTGCAAGAAAGCTCCCAAAAAACAAGAAAGAAAGATAGGTTAGAATCAGCGTCTTTAACCACCACTTCACACCGCTCACCCCTCTGCTCTAATACGTTATCTTATGAGGGAATGGGCGGGTGGTGCCTGTACGTAGAGTGACAGGCACCACCCGATTTTTCTTGTTTAACATTATGTTCCACAGGCTTGCTTTACTCTTGTGGTACCTTTACCATTTCCAAAAAGAAGTCAATATGTTGATCCAAGCGTCTTTCTACTTCAGTGGTGTCCTTACCATCAAACTTTAGGATGTTATATTCAGCTAAGAGAGAAAATGCTGGATATTGGTATTCAACGGCAAGTAATCTTGGGTCAACCGGTTTAATCCTTTTCATTTCGATCAATTTTTTAAAGACGATTTCAAGGAAATCAATTGTTGATTGAAAGAAATCATTTAGGATGATGTCCCGAGCCATTGGTTCACGGAATTGCTCAACTTGTAGAACTCTCCACATTTTTTGGGCATGAACATTTTCCATATATGTTTTAAAATTTCTGTGTCCTGCCTTAAAAAAAGCATCTGTAGTTGAATTGTTTAAAATCTCATCCAATGCTTCAAGAGGAGGCATTGTTTTTGAAAAATCTGTACGAAAATGAGTAAGGATCGATTCAAGAATTTGCTCCTTATTTTTAAAATGATTATAAAGAGAGCTTTCCTTTATACCGACAGTTCTTGTTATTTCTCTTATAGAAACAGCACTATAGCCTTTTTGTGAAAAAAGATCTAACGCCGTTTCGAATATTTTATCTTTTGTGTTTTTAGTCATTTTACACACCCTTAAAATTTTTTGGGAAAAAATGTTGCAACATTTCTAGTTAAACCATATAATGACATTGTATACTAACGTTCGTTAGTTTTCAATGGGGGGATAGATATGAATACATTTCAATCATATATGGAAAGGCGGCCCAAATTTTCTGGTGTTATTTCGATTTCAAAGGGAAATGAAATAATCTATGAAGATGCATTTGGACTATCCAACAAAGAGAAGGAAATTGAGAACAATATTCATACAAAATATCCAGTGGGATCTATGCTAAGTAAACCATTAACAGCTGTTGCAACATTTCAACTGATCGAGAAAGGAAAATTGTCTCTCCATCAGCCAATAGACAAATTCCTTCCTTTCTATAAAAATAAAGGTATTACCATACATCATTTATTAAACCATACATCTGGAATTCCTAATTTACTCATGTTAAGAAAGCAATTAAAATGGGATCAAGATTACACTCAAAAACAAATTTTTGACACTCTACAGGAACATAAATTAAATTTTACACCTGGTCAAAAAATTTCATACAACAACACTGGATTTTTTATGTTAGGACTAATCATTGAGAAAGTGTCTGGAGTAACCTACCATGACTATATAAAAGAAAACATCTTCAAGCCAGCAAACATGAAGCATACGGGCTTTTTACATGAAGAAATAGAAGGTACAGCTAATAATTATATCAATCAAAAGTCAGGACCGTATGTGAGTCCAACTCTTTTATTCGCTTGTGGTGATGCTATTTCAACCTTAGAAGATATTCATTTGTTCCACAAAGCTCTTGAGTCAAATATCTTAATTACTAAAATATCTAGTGAACAAATGCAAACACCTACTTACAAAGGAAGATTTATCACGATGGGTTATAGTTGGTTTATCAAACAGCTTTTTGGGAGGAAAAGTGTTTCTCATGGAGGAACGCACCCAGGTGGTTTTACAACTCATGTTGAAAGATATCTTGATGATGATATGACGATTGTTGTTATAAGTAATGATATGATATCTCATAAAATGCTTACGATGAAAGAGCTGGGAGCAACACTTATAAGTAGAGAATTAGCTTCCCTTTTATTTAATCAAAAACTGCATCATTGGCAAAAATTTTTTTAAATCCTTAACTAACAAACGTTAGTTTATGACGTGGAAAGCAAAGGAGGCAAGTATTGTGTTTCAACAACTAAAAGGTGGATATGTTAAACCCTATAAAAATAAACAATCTGATAAGAACAGTGTTGCAAAATTAGAAAAACTAACGTTGGGTAATGTAACACAATGGATCACAATCCGTGGAAAAAATAAAGATCTGCCAATCTTACTTTTTTTACATGGTGGACCAGGGAGTCCACAAACAGGAGCACAAATGAAATATAATGCTGATCTGGAAGAAAATTTTCTTGTTGTAAACTGGGATCAAAGAGGATCAGGGAAATCTTATACTTCCGAAGTAACACCTGAGAGTATGAACGTAGAACAAATACTTTCAGATTGCCATGAGCTCGTCAAATATCTTACTACACAATTTCGACAAAAGAAAGTATTCCTTATGGGACATTCTGTCGGTGCGGTGCTTGGATTATTATTTGTACAAAAGTTTCCTGAGTTAATAGAGGCTTATGTAGGAATAAACCAGCCAGTGAAACGTGCTGAGGAAGAAATAAGATCGTATCAATATGCTTTAAGCATAGCTAAAGAAAAGAATCATAAAAAAGCCATTCTGCAATTAGAACGAATTGGTTCTCCAAAGAACGGTTTCTATCATTCAGTAGATGATTTAGTCACGCAGCGAACATGGCTGACAAAATTTAATGGTGTTACTTATAAATTAAAAGCTGTTTCTGTTAATATTCACTACATTTTAAGTTCTCATTTAACTTTGAAAGAAAAGCTCTCATTTATGAAAGGATTTGGTTTTTCATCAACACATCTTTGGGATGAAATAACTAAAATCAACTTTTTTCAGCTTGTTTCAGATGTGAAAGTTCCTGTTTATTTTATTGCAGGAAAACATGACAGGATTGTGTTTAGCGATCGATTAAAGGAATATTATGACTTTCTAAAAGCACCAAAAAAAGAAATATACTATTTTGAGGAATCAGGACATTATGCATGTTTTGAGGAAGCAAATAAATTTAATCTCATTATGAAAGAAGTGAAAAAAAATCACCTGAGTAAAAATAAAATGGAGGTTATTTAATGAGAGTACACTATATATGTAAAGCATGCGGAGTACAGTATGAAGCTACACATCATCCACCAGATATATGTAAAATTTGTAGTGACGAACGACAATACGTACCGTTAACTGGACAAAAATGGACAACATTAGAGGAGCTAAAGCAAGAAAGCTTTCATAACGAATTTGTGGAAATTGAGCAAGGTTTATGGAGCATTCGCACATATCCGCAAATAGGTATTGGTCAAAAGGCTTATTTGATTAGGACTGATGAAGGAAATATCCTTTGGGATTGTATTACTTACCTAGATGAGAAAACAATTAACAAAATTAACGAACTTGGTGGGTTACGAGGGATTGCCATTTCTCATCCGCATTATTATAGTACGATCATTGAATGGGGGAATGCATTTCAATGTCCAATTTATATCCACGAAAAAGATCATGAATGGCTAACGAGAACTTGTTCGCTCATTCATTTCTGGAACGGGGATAGCCTTGAGTTAACTAAACATCTCTCTCTCATCCATGTAGGAGGACATTTTGAAGGTAGCTCCGTTTTGCTATGGACACTTGGTTCGTATAAAAAAGGTACATTACTCGTAGGTGATAGCATCTATATTGTACCTGATCAAGGTTGGCTAAGTTTTATTTATAGTGCACCAAATCATATACCATTGTCTGCTAAGGTGGTAAACAATATTAAAATGAGCTTAGAAAACTATGATTTTGAAGCTATTTATGGTGCTTTTGATCATAAGATCGAGCAAGGAGGCAAGAATTCTTTTATTAAATCAGCAGATCGATATATTCATTTTTTGAATAGCTAAAAAAACAGATCGTTTGAATTAAGGATTTTCAACTACTACAATAAACATGAATAAAAAACAGGCCTTTATATGATAGATAATAAAAAGAGTACCCCCTATGATACACTCGGTATGAGGCTCTAAAAAGTACCTCTTTAAAAAGAAATGAATAATTTACCAATAAAACACTTTACATAGGGTAGGGGGGTATGGTAGATTATATTTATAAGGAGGTTATGTTAATGTGTGAAGAACAAAATGAGATGTTAGAGGTCGAAGTTTGTTGCTCCGGACAACATTCTGAAAGGGAAAGCCATCATTCAGAAAAAGTAAAAAAAACTCTTATTACTAGGTTGAACAGAATTGAAGGACAAATTCGAGGTATTAAAGGATTAGTTGAAAAAGATACTTATTGTGATGATGTTATTACCCAAGTCTCAGCTGTTCAGTCCGCATTAAATAGCTTTTCCAAAGTATTATTAGAAACTCATTTGAAAAGTTGTGTAACAGAAAGAATTAGAGCAGGAGATTTAGAAATTGTCGATGAATTGCTTGTAACCATTCAACGATTAATGAAAAAATAATAATAGAGGAGAGAAAAAATATGCAAAAAATCATCTTAACAGTTAATGGAATGTCTTGTGGACACTGCGTGAATGCTATAGAAGGAAATGTTGGAAAATTAAATGGTGTTTCACAGGTGAAAGTTCATTTAAATGAAGGAAAAGTTGAATTAGAATTTAATCCAGAAGTTGTTTCATTAGACACAATAAAGGAAACAATTGATGATCAAGGATACGATGTAGTTTAAGAAATCCAAAAATAAAGACTGTGAAACGTGCTTTTTATCATTGCACGTTTCCTTTTGAAAGAAAATATACCGCTGTAGGGTATATAGGAGGACGACGAATATGACGCAGGAAATAAAAGAAGCTGTTCTGCCAATTACAGGTATGACCTGTGCTTCATGTGCAGTTCGAATTGAAAAAGGACTAAAAAAAGTAGAAGGTGTAGAAGAAGCAAACGTAAATTTTGCTCTTGAAAGAACATCGATCAAATACAACCCTAATGTTGTTAAAATAGAAGACTTTAAAAAGAAAATAAATGACCTGGCTTTTTACGAGGTAGTTGAGGAAAAAGTGGATTTAGCTATTATCGGTATGACTTGTGCTGCTTGTGCAACCAGAATTGAAAAAGGCTTAAACAAAATAGAAGGTGTAACAAATGCAACCGTCAACTTAGCGTTAGAAAGTGCAACAGTCGCCTATAATCCTTCACAAATCGGAACAAAAGAAATAATTGAGAAGATTGAAAAACTTGGATATCAAGCGAGTGAAAAAGGTGAGCAAAAAGAAGATGTTGCTGATCTAAAAGCGAAGGAAGTTGAAATTCAACAAGGAAAGTTTTTCTTTTCTCTTATCTTATCCATTCCCCTTCTTTGGGCAATGGTCAGCCACTTTAGCTTTACCTCGTTTATTTATTTACCTGACATGTTTATGAATCCATGGGTACAGCTGGCCTTAGCAACACCTGTTCAATTTATCGTAGGAAAACAGTTTTACGTAGGAGCATTCAAAGCATTAAGAAATAAAAGTGCCAACATGGACGTTCTTGTTGCACTAGGAACATCAGCTGCTTATTTTTATAGTTTATATTTATCGATCGCTTCAATCGGAAGTGAAGCACATATGATTGAGCTTTATTATGAAACAAGTGCAGTCTTAATTACATTGATTATTTTAGGTAAGTTGTTTGAAGTTCGTGCAAAAGGACGTTCATCTGAAGCGATCAAAAAGCTAATGGGTCTTCAAGCGAAAACAGCAACTGTTTTCCGTAATGGAGTGGAACAAGAGGTTGCGCTAGAAGACGTTGTAGTTGGTGATATTCTTTATGTGAAGCCTGGTGAAAAAGTTCCAGTTGACGGAGAAATTATCGAAGGACGTTCGGCACTAGACGAATCAATGCTAACTGGTGAGAGTGTTCCGGTTGATAAAACAATTGGTGACTCTGTCATCGGAGCAACTATTAACAAAAATGGATTTTTAAAAGTAAAAGCAACAAAGGTTGGTCGTGACACAGCACTCTCACAGATTATTAAAGTGGTGGAAGAGGCTCAAGGTTCGAAAGCACCAATTCAACGTTTAGCGGATCAAATCTCTGGTATTTTTGTCCCAATCGTTGTAGCAATTGCCTTTCTCACATTTTTTGTTTGGTTTATCTGGATTACACCAGGCGATTTTGCCGAAGCACTTGAAAAATTAATTGCCGTGCTAGTCATTGCTTGTCCTTGTGCACTTGGATTGGCAACACCAACATCAATCATGGCTGGATCAGGTAGAGCAGCAGAGATCGGTGTTTTATTTAAAGGTGGAGAGCACTTGGAAATGACGCACAGATTAACGACTATCCTTTTAGATAAAACAGGAACGGTTACAAATGGAGCACCAATTTTAACTGATGTTTTAGTTGAGAAACATGTCAATGAAGAGGAATTTTTACAACTGGTTGGAACAGCTGAAAAGCAATCTGAACACCCACTTGCTGAGGCGATTGTAACTGGAATTAAGGAAAAGAAAATTGAGCTATCTGATGTTGAAGAATTTGAGGCTATACCAGGCTACGGTATAAAAGCAAAAGTAAACAATCAAACTATCTTAGCTGGTACGAGAAAATTAATGCAAAAATATAATATAAACATTGAACAGGCTCTACCAACTATGGAGAATCTTGAAGAAAGCGGTAAAACGGCGATGCTGATTGCCATTAACAATCAATATGCCGGATTAGTAGCTGTTGCTGATACAATTAAAGCTACCTCAAAGGAAGCAGTAAAACGTCTAAAAGAAATGGGCTTAGAAGTTGTCATGATAACTGGTGATAACGAGCGAACAGCGAAAGCAATCGCAACTGAAGCTGGAATTGATTCTGTTGTAGCAGAAGTGCTGCCGGAAGGAAAAGCGGAAGAAGTGAAAAAACTGCAGAAGGAAGGAAAAATCGTTGCGATGGTAGGCGATGGGATCAATGACGCACCAGCACTTGCGATCGCTGATATAGGAATGGCGATTGGAACAGGGACAGATGTTGCAATGGAAGCAGCGGACATTACACTTATTCGTGGAGATTTAAATAGCATTGCTGATGCTATCTTTATGAGTAAAAAAACAATCAGAAATATTAAACAAAATTTATTCTGGGCATTTGCTTATAATGCACTCGGTATTCCAGTAGCAGCATTAGGCTTCCTTGCGCCATGGTTAGCAGGAGCAGCAATGGCATTTAGCTCAGTATCCGTTGTTCTAAATGCGTTACGCCTACAAAGAGTAAAACTATAGTGATAAGGAGAACCAAAAAATGAAAAAATGGATCCTTTCAGCATTCATTTATCTAGGTATTGTAATTATTGGCTACTATATATATGATTCGGTGTTTTTAGAGGAAACAAAAGTTGATACACATGCTGAAGAACATAAAACAGAAAATACAACTGAACACAATAACCATGCTACAACGGAAAATGAACATTCGGAATCAGAACATGAACATGGAGCTAACACAGAAACAGAAAGTGAAGTTAACGTAACCATTGAAGAAGTTAGTGATAAACTGGTTTTAAACTTAAAAGATCTTACAGGCAAGCCTGTAACAAACTTAGAAGTAAATCATGAAAAGCTTCTACATTTAATTGTCGTTGATGAGCATTTAGATCAGTATTACCATCTCCACCCTGAGGAAACCACACCAGGTCAATTTGAAGTGAAAAATGAACTGGAAGAAGGGATTTACAAGGCATTTGTCGATATAAAACCAAATAATTTAGTTTATCAAGTTCAACCAATTTCCTTTAAAGTAGGAAATCCTGTTGAAGATGAACATCATCATGATTCATTAACTGTTGATCAACTACTTGAAAAGACAGTTGAAGACAACAAAGTAACATTGTCGACAACACCATTAGTGATAAATGAGCCAGTTACATTAACATTTGATGTTCATGGTGCAAATTTAGAAACTTACCTCGGCGCACTGGGGCATGTTGTTATTTTGGATGAAGAAGCACAACAATACTTACATGTTCATCCACTTGAAGGAGACACTCCAGTGTTTGAAACACAGTTTACGAATCCAGGAATTTATAAAATATGGGCTTGAGTTTCAAATAAATGGTGAAGTGAAGATCTTTCCATTTGTTGTAGAGATAAAATAATATGAGAATTATAAAGAGGCTGTTCAGTCGTATAGGATTGAGCAGTTTTTTTTATTAAAAATCTAGAGGTTTAAAGTGATCAGTAATAGAATTATATAATCATCAAACTTTATAGTGGAGCTTAGTTACAGCATGTAAGGCAACTAAAAAGTTTGCCGGCAAGTATTTTAAAAGAAATGCCAAAAGCATCAATCCATCCTTTTTGTCTGGAAACCTATGATAATACTGCTGATATGCATGCTCGTCATTTTTCCTCTCCATATTCGGGAACGATTGAAGACCCTGTAACAGGGACGGCATCAGGAGTAATGGGAGCCTATTATGCCAGATACATTGATAAGTTAAGTGATCAACTTGAACTGTTAGTTGAACAAGGACAGGAAATGGATAAAACCGGGCGAGTACATGTTTCTGTAACAAAAAATCACGATTCCCATGAAGTTGAAATCACTGGGACAGCGAGATTTGTAAGAGAATTTGATATTGATATTTAATTGGATAGTTGGAAATTAGTAACGTTACAAAGTACTTAGTAGTACTAAAATGATAAAGAATAAAATTAGAAACATTTTATCATCACATGCATATAGTAGAAGAACTTCATTTAAGGGTGTGAACAATGGATCATCGACAAACTGTTGAGTTGGTTGAGGAGCTTTTGCAGTCACGTATTAATGAAATCCTTCTAAAGAATGAAGCAGAGTATTTCGATAAACTTCCAGGATTGGTAGAAGCATTGAAAATGATTAAAGAACGATTTTCCAACATATAAGATTTTCCAGGGCCAATTAAGGCCCTTTATTTATGAAAACATTTACAAAATTTGAATAAAATAGATTGCTAAATTTAGTTAATTGTAGAAAAATAGAGGAAGAAACGTGTTGAGAGGAGATAAACACTTGAACGAATTACATAACAGATTGTACCCTTTATTAAAAAGCTTTACGGAAAAAGGACCATCAGGCTGTTCCCTTCAAGTTATGCATCAAGGAAGTACAATCTATAAAGATTATGTTGGTTTTGCTAATAAAGAAGATGAAATTGCGATAGATGAAGATACGATTTTTCGCATTTATTCCATGACTAAGGTTGTCACGTGTACAGCAGCACTTATGCTATATGAACGAGGTCTTTTTTTATTAAACGACCCACTTGAAAAGTACTTACCAGAATTTAAAAATATGAAGGTATATCATACAGATGATACCGGTAAGGTGACTACAATTCCTGCATCAAGATCAATCTTAGTAAAAGATTTATTTACAATGACTTCTGGACTTACGTATGGTGGAGAAGCAAATGAAACTGAAAAACAAGTTGCTAAAACGTTTCAGCAATTACAAGAAAAGGGTGAAAAATTAACAAATCGCCGTTTATCAGAAGTACTTGCTGCAATTCCACTTGCCTTTCAACCTGGAGCCCACTGGTATTACGGTCTAAGCCATGATGTGTTAGGGGCACTAATCGAAGTTCTTTCAGAAAAAACACTAGGACAGTTTTTACAGGATGAAATTTTCACTCCACTTGGAATGAAAGATACATTCTTTAGAATCCCTGATAACAAAAAGCATCGGTTTGCGGCTCTCTATAATCGTACAGAAGATGGAACACTGATTAAAAATGAAAAAATGGACGTTCAATTTGAGCCATTATCAGAGCTTGAATCTGGTGGTGGTGGGTTATTGTCAACATTAGGAGATTACAGCCGTTTTGCTCATATGCTTGCTAACGGTGGGAAATTTGAGGGAGTTAAAGTTATTGGAGAAAAAACAATTTCTTTAATGACAAAAAATCACCTAAATGATGAACAAGCTACAACATACAATTGGGACTATTTAGCTGGATACGGCTATGGACTCGGTGTTCGGACAATGATGGATTCAGCAAAAGGTGGAAGTAATAGTTCGGATGGGGAATTTGGGTGGTCAGGATTAGCTGGTACGTGGGTATTAATTGATCCTCAAGAAAAGCTATCAGCTGTATATATGCAGCAAATGATTCCAAACTTTGAAGCTTACCATCAGCCTAGGTTGCGAAATGTGATTTATGGAGCAGTAAAGTAGATTAAGAAACCTGTAATCGAAAACGGTTATGGGTTTTTTCGTTTTAAACTAAATAATGCCTTGACCTGATAGGACATTATTTACCTCCATCTATCTTAAATTAATTCGGATAGCAAAAAAGCTATATTGTAAAGATAAAACCTGCTAAAATAGTATTTATGTAAAAAATTCTAAATTTTGTTGACAGTATGTATAAATTTGATTTATCATACAAAGCGTAACAATTACGATTTATTTCATATAACTTTAGAAATCTACATAAAAATAATTTTGCTAATTAAATCGTAACAATTTCGTTTAATGTACATAACGTGAGGAGATGTCTTATGAAAGCTACTTGTTTTTCTATCTTTATTGGAATCGTATTAATGCTGTCAGCATGCTCTAACTCAAGCACAAATAGTAAGGAAGCAGCAAATGAAGCTCAAGAAAAATCGTTAACTTTTTTGTTTAATTTTCCTACAAGCACACTTGACCCACACCAAGACGACAATAGTACAACAGTACGAGCTGGAATCACTGAAACTTTAGTCAAGTTAAATGAAGATTTGGAACTTGAACCTTGGCTTGCAAGTGAGTGGAAAGCAATTGATGAATTAACATGGTCATTTACCGTTCAGGAGGGAGTATTGTTTCAAGACGGAACAAAATTAGATGCAGAAGCTGTGAAACAATCGTTTGAGCGTGGAATCAACGTTAGTGAATCTATGAAAGCAGCTTTAAAGCTAGAGTCTATCTCAACTGATGGAAATTCAGTTATTTTTAAAACAACACAACCTCTACCAGCTTTTCCATCTGAATTAACACATCCGCATACGTCAATTGTTAAGGTAGAAGATGATGAGAAATTGAGAACAGCTCCAATTGGTACAGGTCCTTTTGTTGTTGATACATTTGATTCAGAGGTAAAGGTAGAGCTTACTAAAAATACTTCGTATTGGAATGGAGAACCTAAACTTGATAAAGTAACATTTGGTTTTAATTCAGATGCGAATGCAAGGCTATGGCTCTTCAATCAGGGGAAGCGGATATCATTTATTATCTACCTTCTGAATTAGCTACCTCTTTAAAGAGTGATGAAAATATTGTAGTAGAATCTGTGAGTAGTTTACGTACACATTTCATTTCCTATAACACAAACAGCTCTGAAGTTGCTGATGAAAAAGTCCGTCAAGCTTTGGATTCCTTATTTGATCGTGAAGCAGTTGCAAATGACTTAATGGGGGGAATGGCTGTACCAGCAGGTGGGCCGTTTAATCCTGACTTTCCGTTTAGCATGAAAGCAGATCCCGTTAAATTTGATCCTAGTCATGCAAAGAAATTACTTGAAGAAGCAGGTTATAAGGAAGATAATGGTGTAATGGAGAAAAATGGAGAGCCATTGCAACTAGAGATGATTACTTATCAATCAAGACCAGAACTACCACTTATTGCACAGATGCTTCAATCAAATGCAAAGGAAATAGGTGTTAAGATCAACATTAAATCTGTTGAAAATATCGATGAGTACTTATCAACAAATGAGGAATGGGATATTGCAACATACAGTAACTTAACAGCTCCACGTGGAGATGTTGGATATTTCCTTAATTCTGCCTATTCACTTGATGGTGCTCTAAATATTGGTGAAATTAATGATCCAGAAATTAATGAAATTGTAACAGAGCTAAATAAAACAACAGATGTTGAGAAACGTAACGATCTTGGAAAACAGGTTGAAAACATGACTCAGCAAAAAATTTATCAATCTTATATCGTTCACCCAATGATCACTGTTGCGATGAAAAAAGATGTAAAAAACTATTCAGTTTCAAAACAAGAATATTATTTAATTACAAATCAATTGGATGTAGAATAACGTGTTTCGATATCTTTTATCAAAAATTATACAAATTATTGTTGTATTACTTTGTCTTTCGTTTTTAAGCTTTGTGTTCATTAAATTAGCTCCCGGAGATCCTGTAAAAGCAATGTTGGATATTGATGAAGTAATGATTACAGAAGCAGAAATTGAGAATATAAGATCGGAGATGGGCTTTGATCACCCCATCTTTGTTCAATATGGAATGTGGCTTAAACAGGCGATTAAGCTAGATTTTGGGGAATCGTATTTAACAAACCGACCTGTTTTGAGTGAAATACAGGACCGTTTACAAGCTTCTCTTGAACTGATGGGAGGGGGAATGCTCGTTGTTATCTTAATATCGATTCCATTAGGGGTTTGTTCAGCTGTTTATCAATCAAAATGGATTGATCATCTTGGACGAATTTTTGCTTTTTTCGGAGCTTCCGTTCCAAGCTTTTGGCTGGGACTTCTATTAATCTATTTCTTTAGTGTAAAGTTGAAGGTTCTACCGTTTATCGGTCATAATGGTGCCGAAAGCCTTATTCTTCCATCCCTTACATTAGGACTTGCAATGTCAGCTGTTTACGCTAGGCTATTGAGAGCAGCAATGCTTGAAACAATGAATAAGCCTTATATTAAGGCTTTGAGAATGAAAGGCATTCGTGAAAAAAGCTTAATTTTTAAATACTCCTTACGTGAGAGCATAATACCAGTTGTTACGATGTTTGGTATGAGCCTTGGGAACTTACTGGCTGGTGCTATTGTTGTAGAAATTTTATTTTCATGGCCTGGATTAGGAAAAATGGTCGTTGAAGCCATCATGAATCGAGATTATCCGTTAATCCAAGCTTATATTTTACTTTCAGGCATTTTTGTCATGAGTATTAATTTAATTGTTGACTTATCGTATTATCTATTAGACCCAAAATTAAGAAGAAAGGAGCAGAGAGCATGATAACGGATGTATTACATCTAAAGAAGAAAAAGCGAAATCTATTTATTCAAACGGGTGTACTATTACTCATTATGATTATGCTCCTTTTTTTCTTATCTTATCTATTTAATCCACATGATCCATTAAAAGTAAGTACTGGTGAACGATTGCAGTCGCCTAGTATCGAGCATTTACTTGGAACAGATCAACTAGGTAGGGATATTTTAGCGAGGTTAACAGAAGGTGCCATCTACACATTGGGGATATCGGTTTTATCCATCTTTATTTCTTTATTAATTGGCTTACCAGTTGGTGTTCTTTCAGGCTACTTCGGGAAAAAAATAGATCAATTATTTATGAGAGTTATTGATACGTTTGTTGCGTTCCCAGATTTTTTACTGGCAATCGCGATAACAGGATTACTTGGACCCGGAATTTGGAATGTGATGATTGCCATTATTTCAGTAAAGTGGGTAGGCTATGCGCGGTTAACACGTAGTATTGTTCTTACTGAAAAGCATAAGGACTATATTACGATGTCAGCTTTTAGTGGAAGTTCTGTTTGGAAAATCATGACACTACATTTATTTAAACATATCCTACCACAAGTGATTGTTTTAGCGTCATTAGATATAGGGAAAATCATTCTTCTTATTTCTTCCCTATCCTATATCGGGTTAGGAGCACAACCACCACTGCCAGAGTGGGGAGCAATGTTAAATGAAGGAAGATTATATTTTCAAACATCTCCAGCTTTAATTATTTTTCCCGGTCTAGCGATCATGCTTGTTGTGATGGCCTTTAATTTAATAGGTGATGGTTTAAGAGATAAACTAGATGTTCAATCTAACAGAAAGGAGTAGCTTTTATATGAATGACCCGCTTTTAGAGATGAAAGAATTAAGTATCGTAGTAAAACATACAAATCAAACAATCATTCAATCTCTCTCGTTTACTATATATTCTGGAGATATGGTAGGCATTGTTGGGGAAAGTGGGAGTGGTAAGAGCGTTACCGCACAGGCAATTTTAGGCTCCATTCCTACGTCGTTTAATATGGGTGGTTCCATATTATTTGAGGGAGAATACATTTCTTTTCAGAAAAAAACAAGTTTATTGGGACTGAAATTTGTTATATTCCTCAAGACTATTCAAACGGCTTTTCTCCTTTCTTTAAAATAGGCTCTCAAATGAATGAACAATTGGCAACACATACTTCTTTATCAAAAAAACAGAGAAAGAAAAGAATTCTTGACATGTTAGAAAGAGTACAACTACCGGCTGAAAAAGTTTATTCTTCTTATCACTTTGAACTTAGCGGTGGGCAGTTACAACGAGTAGTTATTGCTTCTGCCATGATTCTTAATCCAAAGCTTCTTATATGTGATGAAATCACAACCGCATTAGACCCTAAAAATGCTGACCAAATTATGCAGCTTTTAAAAGACTTGCAAACACAATATAATACCGCCATTATTTTTATTAGTCATCAGCTTCATCATGTAATGAACTATTGTGACCAACTTGCTGTTATGTATGGTGGAGAATGGATGGAATACGGTCTAACAACTAAAATTAAAAAGAACCCTACACATCCGTATACACAACTACTTTTGAATACAATCCCAACGATTAAGGCAGATGCTGAACATCTTCAACTTATTCCTGGCGAACCTGGTGAAGTGAATCGTGAAGGCTGTCCATTTGCAACAAGATGTCCTTATTGTGAACCCGTTTGCCTTCATTCACATGTTACATTAAAGGGAACACCCCTTCATCAAGTAGCTTGTCACCTTGTTACTACGAAAGAAGGAGAGGGAACAACAAGTGACTCTATTAAAAGTCCAGTCTATATCTAAAAACTACGGTAAACTTCCAGCTCTTGACAATATTTCTTTTTCTATAAGTGAAGGAACAGCGTTAGGAGTTGTAGGGGAAAGTGGGAGTGGCAAAAGCACACTTATCAAGAGTATATTAAGTATGGAAAGCATCCATTCCGGTCATATTCTTTTTTTAAATCAAGATATTCATAAGTTAAAAGGTAAGCAGAAAAGAGAGTTGTATAAAGATATTCAAATCATTATGCAGGATCCTTCTTCTTCATTGAATGCTAAGCTTCCAGTATGGAAAAGTATGGTTGAACCAATTAGTAATTTCCGTGATCGAAAAGATACCTTATACCCAAATCTTTCTTTATTTGACATTGCCAAGAAGGTTGGTAAAATGGTTGGATTAAAAGAAGAGCACCTTACTAAATATCCTCATGAGCTTAGCGGTGGTCAAAAGCAACGGGTTTCTATTGCTAGAGGGATTAGTCTTCATCCAAGATTACTTATATTAGATGAGCCCACCTCAAGTCTTGATGTTTCCATACAAGCTCAAATTCTAATGCTGTTAAAATCTCTTAAAAAAGAATTGCAAACTTCATTTTTATTCGTTTCACACGATTTAACGGCTGTACGTTTTTTATGTGATGAGATAGTAGTTTTAAAAGAAGGGAAGCTATTGGAACGCTTTTCTTCCGACGATATATTAAAAGAAGAACGTCATGATTATACAAAACAACTTATACAGTATACTGCTATATAAAGCTGGCTAAGAAGGAGAAAGTAATGAGATCTGTATTAACTTCAGCTCCTTTACATAAAGGAAGCATTTTTACACATCGTGAATACTTAACATTAGCAATTCCCCTGATCATATCAGGGATCTCTACGCCAATATTAGGAGCTGTTGATACAGCTGTTGTAGGAAGATTGCCTGATGCATCAGCAATTGGTGCAGTAGCACTTGGAGCTGTTATATTTAATACGATGTATTGGTTGCTCGGTTTTTTACGCGTAAGTACAACAGGACTTACCTCACAAGCAAATGGTGCAAATGATGCTAAGGAAATGGCTCTAGCTTGTTTACGTCCTATGTTTTTGGCTGTATTTATAGGGTCGTTATTTATCATTTTACAGATTCCGATTTTAAAGCTCTCACTCTATTTATTTGGTACCTCAGAATCAGTAGGAAACCTTGTTTCTACTTATTATTCGATTCGAATTTGGGGAGCTCCTTTTGCCCTTTTAAATTATGTTTTGATCGGATGGCTGATGGAAATTTACTAGGTAAGGTAAAACTTTCGTTAAGCACTCAAATTACAATGAATGTGCTAAACATTGTGTTAGATCTCTTATTTGTTCTCGTGTTTGGTCTAGGAGTGGCTGGGGTAGCATATGCAACGGTTATAGCTGAAATTAGTGCTATTTTTATCGGTCTATTCTTTATGATTCGTACAAAGTTGATTGACTTATCACTGATTCAATGGAGAATCTTAATTGAAAAAGCCCCTTTAGTGAAAATGCTCAAAGTAAACCGAGATTTTTTCTTCGGTCAATTTGCTTGTTAATAATGACGGTTACTTTTACAACAATAGGTGCAAGACTGGGAGAAACAGCATTAGCAGCTAATGCGATCTTATTGCAAATTCATTATTTGATGGCCTATTTACTTGGAGGGTTTGCAAATGCTTCTAGTATTGTAGTCGGAAGATCCATTGGTAGTAAGCAGTTTCCTCTTTTCAAGCGAGCGTTATCACTATCTCTATTTTGGGGAACTTTATCAGCTTGTTTATTATCGTTAATTATGCTGCTGTTTGATGAGGGTATCTTCAATTTTTTTACAACGATAGAAGAAGTAAAGAATGCAGCTGTTGATTTAGGAATTTGGATGGTTATTTATCCAATCGCTGGTTTTTGGGCACTTCAATTGGAAGGGATCTTCGCAGGAGCGACAGATGCTAAATCTGTTCGAAACTCAATCTTTTTTGCGTTGCTTGCGTTTGTCATCGTAATCATCATATATGGTAAAGGTATTTCTCCACACGAACTATGGCTGTCATTTACTGTGTTTACTTTGGGTCGAACGGTATTTTTATCAATGTATGTTAGGAAGATTGAGAGAAGTAACTTTTAGGTAGGCTGTTCAAGTAGTGTTAATATAATGTGTATTGTCCTTCATAAATTGTCTGTTGAAGGACTTTTTCCTATTTGATCTAATAAGGTTGATTCTTCAGTGTTTTTAAACTCAAAGGTGTAGCCACTTTTTCTCTCATCTTTATGTCTCTAATAGCTTTTATAAGTAATTAATCCCATTGTAAATATTACCAAAATATGACACAATTTGATAGATTTCCTGGTAAACTAGTAATAATTGTAATTATAGATAATAATACGTTAATTCTATTAAAATTAGGTGAGGATAATATGAGAAATTTGTTTTGGATTTTTTCGGCATTATTCATTATTTATGGACTAGCATCATTGTGGACAAATAGAATAAACATTGGAATTGTGTTTATTCTATTTCTTGGAATGATCTGTTTAGTAGTAAGTATTTATTTCAGGAAGTTAAAACAATATATTCAAAGAAGAAAAAAGCTTAAAAGAACAATTATTATTGTGTTATCAATAGGACTACTTACAGCAGCAAGTTTAGAAGCATTGCTATTAAGCGGGATGATTGAAAAGGAGCCTAAAACCGTTGATTATATTCTCGTTTTTGGTGCTGGAGTAAAAAATGGTTCCCCAACCCCTGTGTTAAAAAATCGTTTGCAAAAAGCAATTGAAATACATGGTAAATATCCAGAATCTAACATAATCGTGTCAGGTGGACTTGATACTGGTGAGCAATATACGGAAGCTTTTGTTATGAAGGAATACCTTATAATTAATGGTATACCAGAGCAAGTAATAATAATGGAGGATAAAGCAACAAGTACAAAAGAAAATGCTGATTTCAGTCAAAAGCTAATGTCAGGGAAATCACAAGAAGTAATGGTTGTAACTAGTAATTATCATTTATTTCGTGCAAGTTATTATGCAAAGAAAGCAGGACTTACTCCTTATCGTGCGGGAGCCCCTATTCCACTAAGTATTGTTCCACTTACACATTTAAGAGAAATGATGGGGATAGGGAAAATGTTGGTGGAAGATGTCCTTGATTAGCTGGAAGCAAAATCTAAGCCTTAAATATTACTATAATGATCTGTTATAATTTAATGATTGGTGAAAAAAGATTTTATAGTATTAAAATTCTATAATTAGGAAGAGGATGTATTACGTGAGAAGAAAGATATTCATTATTAGTGCATTTATCCTCATTATTGTACTTTTGCTTACAGGTACATATAAATTAATGAACTTAAGAAATTATCAAGTTTTTGGTGATTTGACCGACAGAGTTCAGACAGATAAAAAGGTTGTGTACTTACATTTGATGACGGACCAACAGATAATGTAGATAAAATATTACCACTATTAGATCAATATAATGCGAAAGCGACGTTCTTCTTAATTGGTAGTGAATTAGAAAACAATATGGATTTCGGTCAAAAGTTAGTGGAAGCAGGACATGATATTGGAAATCATACATATTCCCATGAACGGATGATATTCAAAAAAATGTCATTTATTAAGAAAGAAATAACAAGGACGAATGAATTAATCCGTCAAATCGGATATAAGGGAGAAATTGATTTTCGTCCTCCTAACGGTAAGAAATTAATTGGATTGCCATATTATTTAAAAGAGGAAAGCATTGAGACAATAATGTGGGACCTTGAACCTGATACCTACTATACATCTTCTGCAGATAAAATTTCGTATGTGAAAAACAATGTAAAGCCAGGTTCAATTCTTTTGCTTCATCCAATGTATGATGAAATTGAACTACAAACGCTTGAAGGAATTTTAAAAGCATTATCAGAAGCAGGCTATTCGTTTACAACTGTTAATGAATTGCAAAGTTTAAACGGAAGCTGATTAACGCAATGAAGAAATAAAGAATTGGAGTGAATACTAGACAAAGTGTTCACTCCTCTTTCATTTATATTTTTGTGTAGTAGATTTGTATTTATTATCACCAGGTAGATTTTTTACTGTGTTCCATGCATCTATCGCATCGTTTCTACTTTTTCCTTTATTGATCGGATCTTGATAGAAATCTCTAATAAATTGATTATATTCAAATTGAGGGGAAATTACTTTAGTAAAAGAAGGATCCTTTTTTCTTTCTTCTTCATCGTACCAAGCTTTAACAACATCTTGAAACGTTTTTCCAGGGTTGTTTTTAAAAAAGCTTTGTATGTAAGTAGAAAAATGAAATTGTTTGCCGATTTCTTTTATAAAAAACTCTCTGATATCTTGGCTGCATTTGTGATTTAAAACAATGACCGTATCTAAAGAGAGAGAATCATATTGCTTTGCTTTTGATCCTTTTTTCTTTGGAGCTTTAGTGATGACACCCGTTGATAGAAACATGATTATTCTTTCCGTTAGTTCTAATTTTGGTCCATATGATGGTATACCAAGTTCTTTACAAAAAGTAGCAAGCTCTTCTTTTAGCCAATAATAATTTTTGAAATCTTCAATGTTTATTTCTTTAGATAACTTTGGTCTCATTATTTATTAAACTCCTTTAATATTTGAAAACATCATCGAACATAAGTTCTATTATATAGAAAATATTGGTATTGAACAAGGGGGAACAGTAATAAAAAGTTATTTTTTATGCTATAACACTTTTCATAAGTTATAATAAAATAATAATTTATTGTAAGGGGGATCTAATGAATACAAATAGAGAAAAATGGTCATCAAAATTTGGTTTTATCATGTCCTCTGCAGGGGCTGCGATAGGACTCGGGGCAATATGGAAATTTCCCTATGTAACAGGTACGAGTGGTGGTGGAGCATTTTTACTGCTCTTTATTTTGTTTACTGTTCTTATAGGTTTACCAATGTTAATCTCAGAATTTATTATTGGACGTGGTGCACAGAGAGAAGCTGTTTCCGCTTATAGAAAACTAGCACCAAACAGTTTATGGACAATTACTGGACCATTAGGAGTTATTGGGTGCTTTTTATTGCTTTCGTTCTACGCTGTTGTTGGAGGCTGGGTGCTAATATACACGATAATGGCTATTGGTGGTCGTGTGATTGAATCTAATGCAAATTATCCTGAATTATTTGGGAGCATTACAGCAACACCACTTGTTACACTTCTAGGTTTAGCTGTATTTTTACTTATAAACATGATTGTCATTTCAGTAGGAATAAAAAATGGAATTGAAAAAGCAAGCAAGTATATGATGCCGATATTATTCATTCTTTTTTTAATTTTGGTTGTTAGAGCATTAACATTAAATGGTGCGATGGAAGGAGTACGATTTTTCTTACAGCCTGACTTTTCAAAAATCACCGCTGAATCTGTTCTTTATGCACTCGGACAATCCTTCTTTGCATTAGCAGTTGGTTTTTCATGTATGGTTACATATAGTTCATACTTAGAGAAAAATGTGAGTATTCCATCTTCAGCAAGTACAGTTGTTGTCATGAATATACTAGTATCGTTGTTAGCAGGCCTTGCCATTTTCCCAGTTGTTTTTGCGTTTGGATTAGAACCAGCAGAAGGACCGGGGTTGCTATTTATGGTGCTGCCTGCTGTCTTTTCGCAAATGCCTTTAGGTGAGTTGTTTTTAGCGATATTTCTTTTGTTGTTCTTATTTGCAACCTTAACATCTTCGTTTAGTTTGTTAGAAATCATCGTTTCAGCATTTACTGAAAATAAAAGAGCTACACGCAAAAGAACAGCATGGTTATCTGGGATTGTTGTGTTTTTTGCCGGAATACCTGCAGCATTATCGTTTAGTAAACTACAGAACTTTCATGTTTTCGGAAAAACAATATTTGATGCTACTGATTTCTTGGTTAGTAATATTATGTTACCGTTAGGCTGCCTACTTATTGCTCTTTTTATCTCCATTAAAATGAATAAACAGCTAGTAGAAGAAGAGTTTAGTATAGGTCATTCACTATCATCTACGTTTTTTAAAGTATGGAATTTTCTTATGAAATGGGTAGTACCAATTACCATTGTTGTTGTCTTTTTAAGTACACTTGGTATTATTTAATAAAGATTAAATAAGAACGATGTTTGTATTCAAAAGGGGTTTGAGGTTTTGAAGTACAAAATTAGAAATAACCGTACTATTTGAACAGTAATTCGCACTTAAATTAACAGATAATTTTATTAGTAAAAATGCTTGGAACATTGTGTCTCCAAGCATTTTTTACACTAAATTTGAAAAATAAACGGAAAAATTCCGTTTAAATCGAGAAAAACCAACATTTTCGACAAAATAAGGGGAGTTTTTCCTCTTATATGAATCTATTCTTTAGATTTAGTTATATATATAGAAGTTAACCGGAATATATCCGCTTAAAACGTCTTCTTAAGCACCTAGCATATACCTTAAACGGAATTTCTCCGCCTATCAATTCCTATACCTCTACGAACAGTATCTTTTCCTTTTTTGTACTTAAAAAAAGAAATACTTATTTATTCTTTTGTTTATAAAGGATATTTTTTTATTGATAAACGATAAAATAATATCTATAATTAATAAGGTAACTGAATTTAAAATACATAATAAGGTGGAGATAAAACTTGTCTGTTTTATTAATACTGGGTGTTATGGCAATCATATTAATGCTGTTTTTCAAGGAACCCATAATAAATTTGTTCGTTAAAAATCAAAAAATAATGAACCTTCTTAAACGTAAAAGTTGGTTTCACAATCCTTGGCTATCGGGTCTTTTTTTATTTTTTATTAATGCTTTTCTCTTTTTGATAACAGGAGTTATTCTGTATACTCTAACTTTTTTTATGATCCCATTTGTTCATTTATTTGTAATGGCATTTGCAGTGATTGTGAGTGTTGTTGTATGGAGCATGCTTAATTATGCTTGGGAAGGTACAAAGCTTAGACGATTGAAAATGGGGGCAGTTGGAAGTAGTTTCTACCTGATTTTAACGATCATCTTTTTCTATTTTTTAGTAACATTAGAGCCTCTTTACCCTGGTGAAGATACGTTTATGAGAGCAGTCGGATTCATATTTGCCATAATTGTTACTTCTGTTGCCTTTTTTACATGTTTTATTATGACGAGCTTTTCTAAAAGAAAAAACTTGAACATTTCATAATAAATAATGGAAAAAGGAGCTGCTAAAAGAAGCGGCTCCTTTTTTGTATATATGCAACAAATCTAGCATTCTATAAGTTTACTTTTTTAGCACCTAAATAACGTGGCTTCCAATACGTATTATTCATATCAGAAATTGTTACACCTGTAGATGAACCAGCATGGATAAATTTATTATCTCCAATATAAATACCAGCATGCGTTGGACCTGGTGCAGTTGTTGTGAAGAAAACGAGGTCTCCTTTTTGTGGAGAAGACACAGTTGTTGTTTCTTCCCAAATTGTTGCTACCGTACGTGATATGTTAATTCCTTGTGTGTTATAAACATAATTTAGATAACCAGAACAATCAAATCCTGTAGGAGTGCTTCCACCCCAAACATATGGAACTCCAATATATTTTTTTGCCTCAGTAATAAGTGCATCTGCATTTAATGTAATAGGTGCAGTAGCTGTTGATTCCGTTAATTTTAGCACTTGCCCTACATAAATTGAATCACTCGTTAAATTATTATACGTTTTTAACTGTGTAACACTTAAACCAGTTTTTGTAGAAATTTTCCATAGTGTATCACCAGATTGTACGGCATATGTTGTAGCAGTCGTTTCCGTTGTAGGTGGTGGAGTAACGGCAGCTTGACCTTGTACTTTTAATACTTGTCCAACATAGATAAGGTCAGATGTTAAGTTATTTAATATTTTCAAGTTTGTCACAGTCGTATTGAAGTTTTTTGCAATTAAAGAAAGGGAATCACCGGATTTTACAGTGTAGGTTGTAGTTGCTTCAACTGGTGTTTCATGTGTATGTGGAGCAATTAATGATAATTCTTGACCAACATAAATGGTAGAGGTTGTTAAGTTGTTGTATTGCATAATTTCCTGAACAGATAAGCTGTTATTATAAGATATTTTCCATAAAGAGTCACCGGATTGAACTTTATATGTTACTTCATGGGCTGAAGTTTGTTTTGTTAATCCAATTGAAATGATCCCAACAGTTGCAATCGTAAAAAGAATTTGCTTTTTCAAACACAACACACTCCTTAGTGTTAGAATTCTGTTTCTGCGAAAGTCTGAATTCATCATAACGTGTTGAAAGATTTGTTTATACCCCTAAAAATATGGAGTAACTAGAGATATTATCCAATTCACTATATAAATGTAAGCGTTTTACACATTTCTCGACAAAAAAGAAGGATTTTCCAAAACTAATAAGAAATTACATAGTATAAAAATCGAATAAAGGTGATATCGATGAATATATCAAAATTTGTAACACCCGAAATTATTTTCGGTAAAAACTCGATTAAACAAGCGGGTGAGGCATGCTTACGTCTTGGTGCTAAAAAGGTATTAATTGTGAGTGATCAAGGAGTTGCAGCAGCTGGCTGGTTAGATAAAGTTGTTAATCTTTGTAAAGAATCTTGTCTTCCTTTTGCCATATATACAGATATTACGATTGATCCAAAGGATACGGAAGTGATTAGCGGATCCCGATCTTATATAGAAAACGAATGTGATGCCATTATTGGTGTTGGTGGCGGGAGCGCATTAGATGTGGCAAAGGCTATTGCGATTGTAGCAACAAATGGAGGAGAAATTAAGGATTATGAAGGAATCGATAAAATCGTCCATCCTTTACCCCCTATGATCATGATTATGACTACAGCAGGATCCGGGTCTGAAGTTTCTCAGTTTTCTGTCATAGTAGATTCAATTCGAAAAAAGAAAATGACAATTATTTCGAAATCACTTGTACCAGACATTGCCATCATAGATCCGCTCACTTTAATGACAAAAGATAGCAGTTTAACGGCTGCAACTGGTATGGATGTTTTAACTCATGCTATTGAGGCTTATGTGAGTATCGCAGCCACACCATTAACAGATGTACAGGCGAAAAATGCATTATCCCTTGTGGCAACTTATCTAAGACCTTCTGTTGCATCAAAAACAAATGAAGAAGCAAAGGAAGCAATGGCGATGGCTAGCTTACAGGCAGGACTTGCTTTTTCTAATGCAATTTTAGGAGCGGCACACGCTATTTCTCATGCAATAGGTGGGAGGTTTCCGTTACCTCATGGTGAAATAAATGCAATACTTTTACCATATGTAATGGATTTTAATTTTATTGCTGCGCCAAAACGGTTTAAGGATATGGCAGAGTGCATGGGAATTGATACAAGAGCTTTTACTCAAAGAGAAGCTGGAAGTGCAGCCATTCAATATGTAAAAGAATTATCTGCAGATATCGGAATTCCAAAACAATTAAGAGAGGTTGGAATTTCACAAGAAATGATAGCATCTATCTGTCAAACTGCATTAGAAGATGCATGTATGATAACAAATCCTCGTGATATGAATCTTGAACAAATGAAGCAGTTATTACATCAGGTTTTGTAAGGAGGAAATTCTTTTGCTTGAAGATAAAAACGAGATGATTGCCCTGTTAACAGGTGTTGAATCTTCTAAGAAAAGCTATTATACAGAACTTAAGAAAACAGTCGATATGCTACAAAAGAAAAATATGCAGCTTGAAATTATAAACGAAGTGATGAAGAGTATTAAAATTGATATGACACTAGAAGAGATTTTAAATAATATGGTTGATAAATTAAAAAATATTATTCAATTTGATCGATTAAGCTTTTTTCTACTCCAAAATGTAAGGCTTACCTTAATTAACGTTTTTCCAGGAAACACTTTTACCATTGAACGTGGGATAGACTTACCTCGTGATAACTCTCTTTACTGGATGGCTTTAACTAAACGGCAAGTTATGTTTCAGCAGTTAGAATATCCAACCTGGAATTTTAATGAACTAGAGTTATTAAGAAACCTAAAGCTAACCAGCATTCTCGTTGTGCCCATTTATAGTAAAAACAAAGAAATTGGTGTAATCTGTATCGGTCGTTGTTTTCTTGAACATTGGCATTCAGATGACATTGCATTTCTTGAGCAGCTTGCCGATCATTTAGCAGTTAGTATAGAAAATACCCAATTATATAATGAGGTATTAAGGTCAAAGCAAGAGTGGGAGAACACATTTAAAGCAGTTGACGATATGATCATTATTTTTGATAAACATGTAAATGTTATTCAAATGAACGACTCGGTTAGGCACTTTTTGAAAACTCATCATCATAAAGATAATCTTCTACTAGAGCAACACTATAAAAGACTCGCTAATAAAACGTTTCAAACAGAAAAAACCAGTTATAAAGAAATTCATTTTGAAGATCAATCCACCTTTGAACTTTACACATATCCCGTTTATAACAGTAAAAACATCGTATACGGAGTGATTGCGTGTGTAAAAGATGTAACAGAAAAACGAAAAATGGAAGTGCAATTACTTCATTCAGGAAAATTGGCTGCAATTGGAGAAATGGCAGCAGGAGTTGCTCATGAACTAAACAGTCCACTCACTGCGATCTTAGGAAATTCACAGCTTCTATTAAGAAATGTAACGGACGAAGATGATTCTTTTACTCTTTTACGAGATATTAAAACTTGTGGAGTTCGTTGTAAAGACATTATTAAAAGTTTACTAGCTTTCTCCAGACAAGAAGAGTATACATTTCAATCTTTTCATATAAATGATGCGGTGAAACAGGTGTTAAATTTATTAAAATATCAATTGGAAAAAAATCAAATAACTGTCATCACAAACTTACATGAAGATCTTCCAATGATCGAAGGAAGTCAGCAGCAAATTGAACAAATTATTATTAATCTGCTACTAAATGCAAAAGATGCAGTAGAAGTGTTAGTAAATGATGATAAAGAAATTGAAATCATGACATCACTTGAAAATCAATCAGTTAAGGTCTCGGTCCGTGACAATGGTATTGGCATAGAACAAGAACGCTTATCAAAAATTTTCCATCCTTTTCATACAACAAAAGAAGCTGAAAAAGGAACTGGTTTAGGCTTATCAGTAAGTATAGGAATTGCTAAAACACATGGTGGAAGTATTGATGTAAAAAGTGAAGTAAACAAAGGTAGTACTTTTCAACTCGTGTTGCCACTTCAACCATTAACTAAAACTGAGGTGAGTGTATGATTTCGATTTTAATTATTGACGATGAAGTGGAAATTGGTTATTTTTTATCTCGTCTTTTTCAGTCTAAAGGATATCATGTGAAGGTTGTTAATAGTGGAAAAGAATTTTCTGAAATTGACTTTTCACTAGAGCAATTTCATGTTGCTATGATTGACCTGAAATTACCGGATGCAAATGGTCTTACACTATTGCAAAATCTAAAACAAGTTCAACCCACATGTAAAGTAATGATCATGACAGGATACAGTACCATTAAGACAGCTGTCGATGCGATCAAACTAGGTGCGAGTGATTATATAGAAAAACCTTTTGACGATATTGATTTATTAGAAAAGCAAGTAGAAAAATTGCTAGGATCTACCTGTTTTTCAAATCAACATCATATCGAAAAGATACCGTGAATCAGGTCTTATTGTTGGTAATAGTAGGGCAATGAATCAGCTTATTCAAACAGCTGCCAAGGTTGCAGGAAAACCGGTAAATATTTTAATTGAGGGTGAAACAGGTACAGGGAAAGAAGTCTTATCACGCTTTTTACATCAAGCAAGTGATCGGCATCAAGAATCTTTTATTGGTGTGAACTGTGGTGCACTCTCTGAAAACTTACTAGAAAGTGAATTATTTGGTCATGAAAAGGGTTCCTTTACTGGTGCCACCCAGCATCGAAAAGGATTATTTGAAATTGCCAGCAACGGAACCTTATTTTTGGATGAAATTGCCGAAGCATCTTATGCGATTCAGGTAAAACTACTTCGGGTTCTTGAAACAAGGGAGTTTATGCGCGTTGGTAGTGAGAGCATCCTTCGAACCAAGACTAGGTTAATAGCGGCAACGAACGAAGATCTTAAAGAAGCTGTTAAACAAAAGAAATTCAGAGAAGATTTATTTTATCGTTTAAATGTTGTCCATCTAAAAATTCCGCCATTACGAGAGAGGAAGGAGGATATTCCACTCCTTGTTCAGCATTTACTGCAACGAACAGGAACGGCACTTTCATTTTCTAATTCTGCGATAGACTTATTACAATCATATGAGTGGCCGGGAAACATAAGAGAGTTATCAAACTTTGTTACAAGAGCAGTTATGTTAGCTGATCCTAATGCAACCATTATTCAGGCTGACGAGTTACCAATAAATCACCAAACTAAAAGTCAAGTGGTAGCCTCTAATACAGATAAACAAGAAAGTAATTTAGAAAGTTATTTAAAAACATGGCTAACAGAAACATTGACTACATTTGAACAAAAAGACGAAGTTAAGCTAGATGAGGTACTTGCCCAAGTAAAAGAATTAGAATCACAGGTTGGTAAATCGTTTATTATGCGAACGTTAAAAGACACGCATGGAAACAGGAAAGAAGCTGCAAAACGACTGCAAATTACAATGAGAAAGCTGAGATATTTGTTAAACGAAAAAACGTAATAACACTTTGATTATGATAAAATATTTATTATAATAAGCAAGAATGACAATAATTGTCCTATAAGGAGATAAAGAAAAAATCATGTCGAATTCAGAAAATAATACAAATGAAAAAAAGAAAGTAAGTCTTAAGGAATTAATGGAGCAACAATTGGCTAAAAAGAAAGAAAAGCTTTCTAATAATAAACAATCATTAAATGGTGCTGCTTCTAATCAAAAAATGAAAAGTCAGCAACACAAAAAAACAAGTAATACACGAAGAAAAATGGGTTCATAAACGAACTTTTAAAAAGGACATTTTCTTAATAAAAGAAGATGTTCTTTTTATTTTCTATTGAAATTTCTGTTTGTTCTCCTTGCGTGATACAACGCTTTATCCAGCATCAGTTTTTAAGAAAAGAGTAACCAAATCTAGCATTCTCTACGCAAATTCGGCACTGTAACAAAAAAACGGCAGAAATAAGCCGACTTTTCGGCTCTAATATCATGGTATATTGGAATCTCCTCCAATTGTAAGCGTTTATTATTTGGCACAATTCTTGCTTGTTTATTAACGAATCAATTTGAGAGGAGTTGTTTAATGATAGAAATACAATAATAGAAATAGTTTCCATTCTCTGTTCTAACACGATCTAAAGATTAATATATTTGATAGCGGTGGCACGATCACCAACAATAATTGATACATCAATTTGTCTTACATAAATTCTTTTAGCTATCCAACTTATATTTTAATATTTTAGGAGGAGATTTTAATGGTACAAAACGTAGGAACAAAAGAACTAGAATTGAGCCCTAGATTAGTTGAATTTTTAAATGGTGATAAAAAGCTTTTTATTAATGGAGAATGGGTAGAGGCAGTAAGTGGTAAAACATTTGATACATTAAACCCTGCAACTGGTGAGAAACTAGCATCTGTTTCTGAAGCAGGAGAAGAGGATATAGATGTTGCAGTAAAAGCTGCTAGAGAAGCATTTGACAATGGTCCTTGGTCAAAGATGGGAACTGCTGAAAGAAGTCGTTTAATTTATAAATTAGCTGATTTAATTGAAGAACATAAAGTAGAGCTTGCACAGTTAGAAACACTAGATAACGGTAAACCGATCCGTGAAACTGCAAACGCTGACATTCCGTTAGCAATTGAACATTTTCGATATTTTGCAGGATGGTCTACAAAGATCGTAGGACAAACAATTCCTGTACAAGGAAACTATTTTAATTACACACGTCATGAAGCAGTTGGTGTAGTTGGACAGATTATTCCTTGGAACTTCCCATTGTTAATGGCTGCTTGGAAGCTTGTACTGCCCTTGCAACAGGATGTACAATTGTCCTTAAGCCGGCAGAACAAACACCGTTATCTGCACTATATTTAGGGAAATTAATTAATGAAGCTGGCTTCCCTAAAGGTGTTGTTAATATCGTTCCAGGGTTTGGTCAAACAGCTGGTTCACCATTAGTAAATCACCCGTTAGTAGACAAAGTGGCTTTCACTGGTTCAACAGCTGTTGGTAAAGCAATTATGAGACAGGCAAGTGAATCATTAAAACGTGTAACACTTGAGCTTGGTGGAAAATCACCTAATATCATCTTACCTGATGCTGATCTTTCAAAGGCTGTGCCTGGTTCTTTAATGGGAATTATGTTTAACCAAGGTCAAGTATGCTGCGCGGGTAGCCGTCTTTATGTACAGAAAAAACAATACGATAATGTTGTTGCAGATTTAGTATCTTTAACAAAAGATATCTCTCAAGGTAATGGATTATTAGAAGCAACAACAATGGGACCTCTCATTTCAGCACAACAGCAAAATCGTGTAAAAGGATACATTGATAAAGGAATTGAAGAAGGAGCAGAAGTTCTAGCTGGAGGTAATATTCCATTTGAACAAGGTTATTTCGTAGCTCCTACCATCTTCGCCGATGTTAATAATTCAATGACGATCGCAAAGGAAGAAATCTTCGGACCGGTTGTTGCTGCAATGCCGTATGATGACTTAGATGATCTTGTTGACAAAGCAAATGACTCTAACTATGGTCTAGCAGCTGGTGTTTGGACACAAGATATTAAAAAAGCACACTACATTGCACACCGTATTAAAGCAGGAACTGTATGGGTAAACTGCTACAATGCATTTGACGCAGCAAGTCCATTTGGCGGATATAAGCAATCAGGTATCGGCCGTGAAATGGGAAGCTATGCGTTAGAAAATTACACAGAAGTAAAAAGTGTTTGGGTAAATATGGATTAATTGCTGAAGGTAAGAGGTCGTCAATCTGATGACCTCTTTTAATTTGGTTTTAGATAACGGGAAAAGTGTCGATTTTTGTCTAATCGAAGATAAATCGTTCGAAATCGAAGGTAAATTTTCATAATCGAAGATAAAACATTTAAAATCGAAGATAAATCTCAGTAATCGAAGATAAAATCTCCGTAATCGAAAATAAAACGTTCGAAATCGAAGATAAATCTCCATAATCACAGATAAAATCTAATATCAGTCAGCCAAAGACAAAAATTATAACGGTTTCCGCCCATTAAAAATAATTTCTGCCATAAAAGGCGAGTATTCTTTAATAATCCGTTCAGATTCACTAGATAAAATGCCACTTTCATATGTATACAATCTCTTTTTAACATAAGGAACAGATTCGATAAAGTTTTCCATTTGTAAATAGTTATCCTTAACACCAAAAACAATATGTCGTATATTTGCCATAACAATAGTTGTTAAACACATCATACAAGGTTCAACAGTTGTGTAGATTGTACAATTTTCAGCATGTTTTTTTAAATAGGCTGCACAGCTATGGATCGCATTTATTTCAGCATGTGCCACTTCGTTTTCTAATGTGCTTATCCGATTAGATCCTCGCGAAATGATTTTACCATCATGAACGATCACAGCCCCAATTGGCCGATCTCCGCGTTTTCCTGCTTCTTCAGCTTCTTTTAAAGCTTCATTCATATAAAAAGTATGATCTATCACATGTATGCCTCCTATAATCTTTATTATAATATAGTATAAAACTAGATTAAGGGAGTTTCAAAATGAATTTCTATACAAAGAGCGCATTAAATCAGATCAAGCTAGCTCTTGATTCTGTATCTAACATTATTAATCAGTTGAAAGAGGAAGATTTACATATAAAGACTTTAGCAACTAAACGCTCAATTGGTGAGCTTTTGGAACATATTTCAGTGTTATGTGAAGCTGATCTACTTATTTTAAATGGGGCAACAGAAGGAGAAATGTCATCATTTTATAGTGCTCATCCATACGAAACATTGGAAGATTTGCAACAAGCTTTAGAAAAACATTATAAAATACTTGAAAAAGCATTTTTAAATTATACAGAAAACGAGCTTTTAGAAATGACTACTTCATATTGGGGTGTTACATATTCTAGATATGAATGGCTGTTAGAAATAATAGCTCATCTTTATCACCATAGAGGGCAGCTACATTCACTGCTCGTATATCACTTCAAAAAGGATCTTAACGTCTCTTTATTCGAATAACTAATAACAACAATGGATATTGGTTAAGAATCTGGGAAAATTATCATTAACTATATAATGATTGGTGGTTAGTGATATATGGAATGGGATTTTATCTGGAAAGCTATTCTCATCGTTCTGGTTGGAACAGTTTTATTGAGAATTGCAGGAAGAAAAACAATTTCTCAGATGACATTAGCTGAGACAGTATTAATGGTTGGTATTGGTTCTCTCCTTATTCAGCCTGTTGCGGGTAAAAATGTTTGGACGACATTTTTAGTCGGAGGAATATTAGTTGGGACTCTTTTAGTTATGGAACTTCTTCAAATGAAATCAGACAAATTTGAAAAAGCGATCACAGGTAAAGCAAAGATTATCATTGATAACGGAAATCTAAATGAGAAAAACCTAAAAAAATTAAGATTATCTGTAGATCAACTTGAAATGATGCTCCGCCAAAATAGTATATCCAAAATTAGCGATGTAAAATGGGCAACCTTAGAACCAAATGGCCAATTAGGCTATGAGTTAAAACAAGAAGCGCAGCCTGTTACAAAGAAGGATTTTGACGATTTTAAACAAACAATTGTTAACTTAATACCTAGCAATGCTCAACTTACTCATATAAATGAAATTTTAGGCTTAATTAACAATCATACACAGCCAGAAAGTAAAGAGGACATTTTTGCAGAAGTGAAACATAAACGACATAAAGAAGCTCCTCCAAAGCACTTACAATAATTTTTCGTAAAAAACATCAATAAATGTAATATTTTAGTTAATTTTGAAAAAATATGTAGTATAATAGGATTGTTATTTATAATAAATCCCTAAGTAGACCTCCCGTTTTCTTAGGGATTTATTATATTAACTTGAAAAGAGGCATTGAAAGGTCGATTCTGAGTAATACCTCCGTTTTTTAGTCGAGTTTCTTTGCTGTTTTTTCTTTCTTGGGCCAAATAAAATAGCTTGATGTAATGTATAAATCAATCGCTAAAACGATTAACCATACTTTTACCATTGTATTGAGTGCTTCGGTTCTTTGTGGATCCTGGATAAAGATGATCATCATTTCTAAGATTGCCACACCAATTATAAATGCGACAACGTGCTTGATAAATCCTTTTCCATAATGCCTAGCAAAAGGAATGCCGTATCGTTTCACGGCTTAGCTGACGATTTTTTCATAATATAAAATTGGAATTTTTCGTCCATCCAATTAATCATACTTTTTCCATATGCCAGAGAAACTCCGATATAAACTGCAGCAATTCCATGTGCAAGAGTTGCTGATGCTCCGCGGTACAAATCAATGCTTGTAATGATAATTAACAAAAGGTCAATAATGGGGGTAGAAGCTAACAGTATAAAACCTAGTTTTTGAAACTGCAGTAAATATCGTGCCGTTAACCCTAGTAATATAACAATCCAAAATGAAACCTCGCATGCAATAATAATCCATCCTATATAATTCATAAATACCTCTCTTTATGAAATGGTAATATCTAACACTATTTTAGCACTTCTTACTTTTATTTGTTACATTTAAAAAATATATTCTAATAGATCCATAGAAAGGAGCAATATGATGAATTTTCATTTAAATGAAGCAATTGAGGTATTATCGAGAACACCAAAAACATTGGAGCATTTTTTATCTGGACTTTCTGATCAATGGCTGCATTGTAATGAAGGGGAAGGAACGTGGAATGTTTCTGAAATTGTTGAACATTTAATTGAAGCTGAACTACATAATTGGATTCCTAGATTAGAATCAATTCTACATGATGGAAAGAACAAACACTTTCCTTCATTTGATCGTTTTTCACATTTGACTAAGCCTGAAAGTACGATTGAAGAAAAACTATTAACTTTTAATCAACTTAGAGAAGCAAACATTGAAAAATTAAAAGAACTTATTAATCCTCATCATCATCTAGATATCGAAGGAACACATCCCGCTTTCGGTGTGGTCAAAATAAGAGAGCTTCTTTCAACCTGGGTTGTTCATGATCTTACACATATTTCGCAAATCGTTAGAGTAATGGCAAAGAGGTATTATGATGACGTTGGACCTTGGAAGGAATATTTGGGAGTATTAAAGAAATAGATTTTTAATGATGCGAATTGTAAGAATATCTTCTCAAAACAAGGAGTTTTCAATAATGAAGATTAGAGCCCTACAAAAGGAAGAAACACCGCCAATAGAATTATTATTACTTGCGGATCCTTCAGTATCTATAATTGAAGATTACCTTAACCGGGGAATGTGTTTTGTTGCTGAAAATCAGGAGAACATGGTCATAGGAGCATTAGTGCTACTTCCAACAAGACCACATTGTGTGGAGTTAGCGAATATTTCTGTTTCAGAAGATTACCGAGGAAAAGGTGTTGGAAAGTTATTGATAAAGCATGCTATTTCCGTAGCTAGAGAAAAATTATTTAAAGTAATGGAAGTTGGCACTGGAAATTCTAGCATAGATCAAATTGCCTTTTATCAAAAATGTGGATTTAGACTCACAGGCGTTGACTTTGATTTTTTCGTCAAACATTATCATGAACCGATATATGAAAATAGTATCCAATGCAGAGATATGGTGCGCTTTACTTTGGATATTGAATAAAAATGTGTTTAGTTACTTTACGCTTTGATTCATTTTGACAAATAGATTAGTAAACCAATACGCAAGAATAGCCATACCTACATCAAGAAGAAAAATATGAAAAATATTCATTCCTTTATAAAAAAGCAACAAACCAAGTTTATGCCATATAAAAGCAATTGTTGTGATTAGTACCGAAGTGATAAACATAAGAATATAAAAATTACAATTGCGATTAGTTGAAATTTGATAAGCAAACATAAATGCAACTGGAACAACTGATCCATCAACAGGAATGCTAACGGGTATATAAGGAACCATAAAATAAGGATGATCCCAATAGTTGAAACGAGTAAGAAATACGTCTAAGTAAACAAACATTACATGAAAAGAATACCCATAAAAACAGATTCTAAAGATGTTTTTACGATCAATAAAAAACAGGGTGAAAATTAATGGAACAAAAAAGAAAACTACGTTAAACCAAAATTGCCAAGTTCCAAAATGACCAAACTGTTTCCAGTATTCGAGAATTAGGTCAGTTAATTTGGCATCTAAAGATTCTATTTCTTCTAATAATTGTTCACGTGACATTGAGCGTTCTCTCCTATCGCATGATTAAAAATGGTTATTATTTTTATTATTTGCCAAACCATTTTTTTCTACTCGAGTCATTAACCAGGTTTTAGCTAGTCCTTACAAATGTATGTTATTTAGCATTAGCATTTATTTTTATATAAAAACAAAATTATGCCTCGACGATATCTTCAGGACGAGGTTTTTAAATTTTTTATAAGAAATTTTTAAAAAAGATGAATAATATACAAACTATCGACAAATGTTACAAGTACACTATACAAAGGAGGAATTGATTATGGCAAATAACTCAAATAACTTAGTAGTACCTGGAGCTGAACACGCACTTGACCAAATGAAGGTGGAAATCGCAAATGAATTTGGTGTAGATCTTGGCGGTGAAACAACATCACGTGCAAACGGATCTGTTGGTGGAGAAATCACAAAACGCCTAGTTTCAATGGCGCAACAACAACTAGGTTAATTTGAATAAGGCATCATTCTTTTAGAATTAAACATCATGTATAACTACAACTAAAGAATGAAAGATGCCATTTTAGGTTTTCTAATGTTTAGTGTTTTAAAAGATCATGAAATTGCTCATTTATATAACATTCTAGGAAAGTCAACGAAAGTAACTAAAGACAAACATCTAAGAACTGTTGTGCTTGAATTAACTGAAGAGCTGAACAGACGTCACCAAATGGCTACTGAATGACTATACTAGAACTCTAACCCCACCAAACTTATAAATGAAAAACCCCCATTATTCTTTTGAGTAATGGGGGTTTTTTAATATCAACTATGTTTTTTCTTTAGAGTTTGAAAATATTTCCTTATGAACCAAACGTGAAACATAAATAACTAATAGGTGCCAGGGAACAAACTGAAGAAAGGCACTATAATTTATTTTCACAAAGCGAACCTTTATAAGAAAATAATCGATGACTAAAAAGTACAAAAGATGATAGAAGCGATAAATTATTCCACTTTTAGAAGAGATAAAGGTAGAAAAAATACTCAGTAGTAAACTGTAAAGAGGTGCAATGATAAAATGTTCCTTCCAGGTATGTACCAACCCAACCCCAAATTTTAATTTTCTTCTAACAGCCATCGTAAACATAAAGGTCACATCAATGACAACAATTGTTAAATATTGAGCCAATTTAAGAGCCCCAATCTTTTCTCTTTTCAATCAGTTTATAAAAATAATCGCTTATATAAAAATACATAAGCATTAAGACTGTAGTGAATTTTGGATTCCACCAGTTTGTTTTATAAATTCCCAGGCGAAGAAATAATTTTTCAACTATATAAAAGTATGTGATGAAGGAAACTTTCCACCGCCAATTCTTTTTATAAATCGTTAAAAACGTTGCTGTAATGGGTACATAAAAGGCTTGAGATAAAATTGCTCCAAGAATATTATCTAAATATTTTATTTTTAAGATGGAGGGTTTATATGTGTATGCTTGAAAAAGGTTCAGTACAAAGTATTCAAAAAAGAAAGCAAAGCCAATATTTGATAGCAGAAGCGTCCATGTGTATTCTCTTTTTCGTTTTAGTAATTGAGAAAAAATAATAAGATGAATAATTGTTAATAAAAGAAATGGTATAGAGTTTCTATTCAAATGTCCTTTGCGCAATGGTATCACCAACTCATGACTAATATAATATTTTGATTCCTCAAATATCTCTTACCTTTATCTTTTGTTATTATTTGTTTTTTTACTCAAATAACGAAATACCCGATTGATTTGGTACAATGGAATGGAATCTCCTTGAAAGAGAGGAAAAAAGATGGATACAAGATTATTAAGTAAAAAACACGCAGCTGCTTATAAAAGTCTAAGATTAAAGGCGTTACAAGAGCATCCAGAAGCATTCAGCTCTAGTTATGAGGAGGAAGTCGCATATTCTATAGCTACTGTAGAAGAGAGGTTAAATGCAGAAAACTCCTTCACATTTGGAGCATTTGTTGATGAAAAATTAGTTGCTATTGCTACATTGCTGCCGGAAACAAAAAACAAACTAAAACACAGAGCTAATATCTTCGCTGTTTATGTTAATACTAGCTACCGTAAAACGGGAATAGGTAAAAAGTTAGTAGAAGCAGCCATTAATAAATCAAAGTCTATTGAAGGAATCGAGCAACTTTATTTAACTGTTTCATCAAGCAATATAGCAGCAAAAAACCTTTATCAATCATTAAGTTTCAAAACATATGGTACTGATAAAAAGGCATTAAAAGTTAAAGAAACTTATTATGATGAAGAACTTATGGTACTATATTTGTAATACAACGGCGTATTGTCATGCAAATGCAAAAGGCTACAAACAGATTGGTTACTTAGTGAAAGTAGCCATACAACTTTTAAATAAAGAAATATCTCTCCGAAACACACTTGGATGGTGGCAACATGACTGAAAAGAAAAAAATACAAGAAGCAGACTTATATAAACCAATCCAAAATTATTTTACCCGAGAAGGATATGACGTTTATGGTGAAGTAAAGGATTGCGATATTGCGGCAGTAAAAGATGACGAGCTTATCGTGGTGGAACTAAAGCTTAATTTAAGTATTGAGTTATTAATTCAAGCAACTAAGAGGCAGCGCTTAACCGATCAAGTGTATATTGCTATTCCAAAGCCACGCTATAATAAGCGGTCGAAGCGATGGTCTGACCTATGTCATCTTATTAAAAGACTGGAACTTGGTCTAATTATCGTATCTTTCACGGGAAATCGAAAGAGAATGGAGATGATTTTTCATCCAACTACATATAGTAAACAACGTAAACAACAGAAGTGGAAACGAGATTCAGTACTTAAAGAGATAAATGGAAGAAGTGCTGATTATAATATTGGAGGAAGCAGTCGAACGAAAATTATGACTGCTTACAAAGAAAATTGCATTCAAATTGCATGCTATTTAATTGAATTCGGTGAACTCTCTCCTAAAAAGTTAGTACAATTAGGAACAGGTTCAAAAACATCCTCCATCTTAACCAAAAACTTTTATGGTTGGTTTCATCGAGTGAAAAGAGGCATCTATACCATAACTGACAAAGGAAAGCTTGAAATAAAAGAGTTTCCTGAATTAGTAGATTATTATTTAGATAAAGTGAAAGAATCAGAATAATGGGGGAATATAGATGTTACTTAGCGAGAAGTTATACCATATTGGTGAGCTAGAGGGATTCTCACCGCAAATTGGTCGGTTAGTTTCTATGATGAATTACACACGACATACAACATTAAGAGCTGTTCATGGTTTATCTATCAAGGAACTTGACTTTCACCTAGATTCACAAAGTAATTCAATCGGTATGTTGCTGTATCATTTCGCTGATGTTGAGAAGATTTATCAAATTTTAACATTTGAAAACAGAGAACCAACAGAGTTTGAAGAAAAAGAGCTAGAATTGGGTTTGGATTTAGGTAAGAAGGGTCAAGAAAATATTAAGGGATATCCTTTAGAGTTTTATCTTGATAGACTCGAAAAAAGCAGGAATGAAACACTTAAGCAGCTCCAACAAAGAAGTGATGATTGGCTCGATGAAACAACTCCTTTTTGGAATAATTTGACCGCAAATAATTATTTTAAATGGTTCCACGTTTTTGAGGATGAATTAAACCATCGTGGACAAATAAGAATGATTCGAAAAAGATTTATTGGGTAGATTTTTTATGGTTCCAGCTTGAGTTTCTTTTTCAAGCTGGTTTTTGCAGTGATAAAAATCACATTTTAAAAAGTTGTAAAGTGATATATTTTATAGTTAGAGTAGGAACAAGTTCCTTATAGGAATGAGCCCCTATTTATTTACTCTCTTTAACGTAATAAACTATACCTACAACAGGTTTCTTTCATGTATTGGAGTTATTATGAAAATTAAAAATAGAAAAGTTAGACTTTCAACTTTATTAACAGGACTTGTAGCTGGTTCTGTTATTTTAACGACAGTTATATTATTGATAGCATCCTATCAATCTGAAAAAGAATCCCTGACAAACGCCTATCTTAATCTTAATTACTCAAAGTCGAGTAAGATGAGTAGATCGGTTGATTCGCTGTTTAAGTCAATGAGAATGAGCTTAGAAGAAACAGCAACTTTTTTGTCTGAAAACGATGATTTTAAAGATGATGAAATTCAAGATTACTTTGAGCTTTTACGTAATAACAGTAGATACTTCAATTCTTTATCTTGGATTGATGAAAGTGGTGTTGTTAGGAGTATATACCTATTTCGGTAGGTCTTAGAGGTGAAATTCTTAGTTCTGGTGAGACAAGAAATATTGTGGATTCAAAAAGGCAAACGGTATCTCAGCCATATATTGCTCCTTCTGGACGTTTAATTGTCCTGCTTGCACATCCTTTATATGATCAGAATAATCACTTTAAAGGAATGATCGGGGGATCTATTTATCTTCAGGAACAAAACGTGCTTAACGAGATTCTTGGCAACGATATCATTGATGAAAACGGCTCTTATTATTATGTTGTTGGGCCAGAAGGGAAGATTTTATTTCATCCTGACAAAAAACGAATTGGCGAAGATGTATCAGGAAATCCTATTATCGGTAAAATAATGCAAGGTAAAAGCGGAAAGGAAATTGTCACAAATACAAAAGGCGTCACGATGTTAGCGGCATACAGTGTTGTTCCAGAAACAGGGTGGGGAGTTGTTCAGCAAACACCTGTTACTTTTATCTATGAATCATTGTATGATCACATAAAAAAATTACTAATATATATTCTTATCCCTTTTGTTAGTTTACTTGCACTTTCAATTTTTATTGCTAGAAAATTAGCAAAGCCGTTTTTTGATCTTTCTAACGTAGTAAACCAAATCTCTACGGGTAAATTAGTGAGTATTCCTGAAATGAAATCTCATTGGAATAGAGAAGCTGACTTATTAACAAAAAGTGTGACAATGGCGATAGAAGGCATGCAAGATAAACATCAACAGCTTTCATACGAAGCAACAACCGATTCTCTAACAAATACTTCAAATCGCCGCCTGCTTGACGAGGTTATGAAAGAATGGGTAACAAAAAACAAGCCTTTTACACTCATCGCTTTTGATATTGATAATTTTAAAAAGGTGAATGATACGTTTGGACACCAAACTGGAGATCAAGTACTACAATTTTTAGTGAAATATGTACAAATGATGATTAGAAAAAACGATTTGCTGTTTCGATACGGCGGGGAAGAGTTTGTTCTATTAATTCCAGATGTTTCATCAACTACTGCATACTCAATTGCGGAGAAAATTCGTATATGCGTAGAAAATAATGTTTCTCCAACCGGAAAACACATTACAATATCTATAGGCATAGCCGAATTTCCATCACACACAAAACAACAGAATAAATTATTCGACTTAGCCGACCAAGCTTTATATGTGTCAAAATCACAAGGGAAAAATAGGACGACTATTTGGAATGAAAACTTATAAATGACTTCATTAAAATTCTTATCTAAGGCTGTGTGTTCAACAGCCTGTTTTTCTTTTGATTAGGGTTTATCAAAACAAATATTACTATTGAAAGTGGGTTTAAATTAGGAGATAATTTTTTTAATATAACGAATACTTTTTGATACATTGCATTTATTAAGAAATTAGGTGGCTATCATGATTGTTGTTGCTATTTTTATCTCCTGGTTCATCTTAGATCTTCTTTTAAGGTATATTTTAGGTATCAAATTAAAAAAGGCTTTTAAAAAGTTTGAGCATCATGATTTAATATTTAAAAATATTGATAGATGGCTTTTTATAGCCTTTTTACTGTTTCTTTTAGTAAATATTTTTCTGTCTTTTATGGACATGATTGTAGTAGTTTTTATCTATTTAGCCATCACGAGCTTTCTTCATGGTATGCAGGAATGGAAGTTTGATAAGGAAAATAGAGAATATATATTCACGTGGCTAGGTACTGGAGCTTGTATTTTATTAGGGGTTTTATATACTTTAGGTATAACTGCTGTGTAAAATATGCATCTAGATGGCAAGAAAATAATAAAAACCTGGATGGAAATCAACTTACCTTCCAGGTTTTTTTATATGCACTATTTAAATGTCCAAATATTATTTAAAGTGAAATTTATGAGTGGGATTACTAAGACTGTCACAATTTCTCCAATAGCATAATGAAACGATAGAACATGAACAACTGTAAAGATAATTATAAAATTTAATGTGAAGCCAATGATGGACACAACAAGAAATCGCAGTAATTGTTGATGAGAGTACTTTCCACCAAATGTATATTTTTTATTTAATAGGTATGAAAAAAGAGTCATGATGATAAAAGAGATCGACGCACCGATAACTGGTTCTTGATGGAAAAGTTCCACAAATATAAACATAGTAAGAAAATAAATGAGCGTACATATAATCCCGACAAAACTGTATTTTATAAATTTAATAATAAAAAGTCTATTTAGAATCATACTATCACCTTTACCATTAAAATTACTCTTTATTCATATCGGTTATTAGAAATAAATATTTACAAAAATTCTGGTTACCATTCTTTTTTGTTTGAATTATCTTTTTGAGAGTATTGGTTTTTTATCAATACTCACAAAAAGATAGGATGTAAAAACAGTTTTTTGAAAATACGACTATTTTTAACAGATATTATAAAAGATTCGCTCATAAAGTTAATACATGTCCAAATGTTTGTGAGGGAATTGAATGAATACGATAAAAATAGTGTGTATTATTGTGTTAGGAAGTCTTCTATTATCGATTGGAATCAATGTTTTTTTAACACCTTATAAAGTGCTGGATGGTGGGATGATCGGGATTGGCTTAATTTTGCACTATTTGTTTAATTTAAAAACAGGTTTGATGCTCATTGTTTTTAGTACACCAATATTTCTCGTTGCATGGATTTATTATAGAAAGTATTTTTATAATAGTTTACATGGCTTATTACTTTCATCTTTTTTTATTGATTTGCTAAAACCATTGGATGGAATTGTTCATGCATCACCAATTGTAAGTTCAATTATTGGAGGGATATTTGTTGGCTCTGGTATTGGGTTAATGCTTCGTATCGGAACTAGCACTGGTGGAACAGATCTGCTTGCTCAATTTATATCTGACAAATCTGGAGTTAATGTTGGCATTTTAATCTTTTTTATTGATATGGTTGTGATTTTGCTAGGAGGTCTATTAATTTCAAGTGAAACATTGATTTTGTCTTGTGTTACCATCGTATTCGTTGGATTAACAACAACAATTGTTTCATCAAAATCTATAAAGGAAGCGTAAGTTTAATAAGCAAATGAAACCTTTTAAATAGGCATCATTTGCTTTTTCTATTTAAATAAACCTTTTCCACAACGAAAAGTAACGTAACAATAATTCCTGAGACGACCACAACAAATAAATCTGATTTTATTTTCACCCAAATAAATGCACTCAGGATAACCCCATCTAAAACCAAGGCAATTGTTACTATAATGGGGTTGGCTCCTACCTTGTGACGTAAGTGCTTTAACACCCCTAAATGAACAATCATATCCATAATAAGATAAAGAATGGCACCCATTGATGCAATACGGGTTAAGTCAAGTGTTACAGTTAAAATGATCGCTAAAACAACTGTTAACACTAAAGTGTTCTTTTGAACAGATTGTTTTATCCCAAAATAAGCCTTAGGAATTAGACTCATTTCCGATAACATGGCTAACATCCTAGAAACCGCAAAAACACTTGCTATGATTCCCGTAATTGTAGCAATGATGGCTAATATCACAGTTAGCCATACACCATAATCACCAAAGGCTGGACGGGCAGCTTCTGCAAGTGCGTAATCCTTTGCCTTTATGATTTCATCTATCGATAGGTTACTTGATACGGCCCAAGAGAGAAGTAAATAGATAACTAGACTGATCATAATAGAAATGCTAATTGCTAGTCCAATATTTTTTCTAGGCTTTGTGATTTCAGCTCCACTGTTTGTAATTGTCGTAAAGCCCTTAAATGCAAGGATTGTTAAAGACACAGCTGCTATCAAATTTAGTGTGCCTGCGTCTTGGTTCACTGCACTTGATTGAGATGGTAAAGCAAAGTCAACAATCCACAAACCTGATAAAGCAAGCACTGATAATCCTAAGATTTTTACAAACGATGCAATGGAAGTAAAAGATTGGATAAATGTATTTCCTGATATGTTTACAACGAATGAAAAAACAATTAATCCAACACCTAGTAATGGGATAAGCCAACTTGGTTGTTTACCCTCAAATAACTGAAGCGTATATGTCCCAAATGTTCGTGCCACTAAACTTTGATTTATAATCATCGAAATCGCCATCATAAGTGAAGCTGCAGTTGCAATTGTTCCTTTGCCATAAGCTTTTACTAAAAACATGCCAATTCCACCAGCTGAGGGAAATTCCTGGCTCATTTTTATGTAGGAATATGAGCTAAAGCCTGTGACAATACTGCCAATTATAAAAATAAGAGGAAACCATTGACCGGAAAGCTCGGCAACTTGTCCGAGTAAGGCAAAGATACCAGCGCTAATCATCACGCCTGTACCCAATCCAACAGCTCCCACTAGAGTAATACTATTCTTCTTGTATTTCCCCATTTTTTCACCTTTTCTATTAATTGTATTTTAAATGCCGTACCCTTTGTAAAATAGGATAAAACATCTTTAAAAAAGGTGTGAGTAGGATGAAAAGAAATAAGCCCTCCATCGTCTAACGAATGAATGGCTTATTTCTTGATATTAACTACTTTTTCTCACATTTTGATTGTAATCTGCTTTTCCATCTCGTAGCTTCAATGGATCAAAGAAATTTGCTATTTCCCGTTCTGCACTTTCTAGAGAATCTGATCCATGAATGACATTTTCTTCTTTACAAAAAGCAAAATCTCCACGAATTGTACCTGGCAGTGCTTCTGTTGGACTTGTTTTCCCAATCATCGTTCGAGAAACCTCTATGATATTTTCACCTTCCCAAACCATCGCAAAAACAGGTGCTGATGTAATAAAATCAACTAACTCTCCGAAAAATGGCTTCTCATTATGTTCTTCATAATGGTATTCAGCCTTTTCTCGATCAATTGTCATAAATTCTGCTTGTAAAAGAGTAAATCCTTTTTGTTCAAAACGGCTAACAATTTCTCCAATTAATTTTCTTTTCACACCATCAGGTTTGACCATGATAAAAGTTCTCTGCATCGGCATGAGAATCACCTCGTTTAAATGTATTTAAATTCACCTGACTCTGGTAAATCTACTAGTTATTATTGGAATTTTCATAATTTCTTAAACATGAATGAATAAAAAATCACATTGTAACTGTTTTTTACAAAATGCTATTTAGTTTGTTACATAATGCTACACAATCATAGACTGAACCTTTTTTGTGAAGGATAATTTAGAAAATTCCAAAAATATTACCTGGAGTAAGAGGTGGATAATCATTGATACAAACACATCTAGCGATCGAAATGCAAGATATTGTGAAAAAATTTGGCCCGGTAGTTGCCAGTGATTCTGTTAACTTTTCTGTCAAAAAAGGGGAGATTCATGCCTTACTAGGTGAAAATGGTGCAGGGAAAAGTACCATTATGAGCATGCTTTCCGGTATTTATAAAGCAGATAGTGGAACGATTGCCATACATGGTGAAACATGTCAGATTCGTTCACCAAAGGAATCAATGGAATTAGGGATTGGTATGGTTCATCAAAACTTCCGTTTGGTTGATACACTAACAGCCATTGAAAATATTATTCTTGGTGAAAAGAGCCAAATATGGCGAGGACCCTCTTGGTTGAAGAAAAAGAGAGAAGAAATAAAAATAATCTCAGAGCAATATGGACTAAAGTTTCCTACAAATGTTCCAATCTGGCAATTATCCGTTGGAGAGCAGCAGCGTGTAGAGATTGTAAAAACACTTTACCGGGGTGCTGACATCATCATTTTCGATGAGCCTACATCTGTTCTGACTCCTTTTGAAGCAGAGCAATTATTTCAAACGATGAAGAACCTAAAAATACATGGAAAAACAATGATCATCACAACTCACAAACTAAAAGAAGTTATGGAGGTTTCAGATCGAATTTCTGTTATGCGTAAAGGGAAAATGATTGCTCACCGAAATATTGCTGATACGTCTGTTGAAGAGTTAGCGCAATTGATGGTCGGCACATTACGTACAAAAGGGGTAACTGTTACATCAGAGTCAAGCGGAAAACCCGTTATAGAAGTTCAAAATCTTTGCGTTCAAGGAGAGCGTGGGATGCTTTCGATTGATCAAGTTAGCTTCACGATTCATGAACATGAAATTGTCGGGGTGGCTGGTGTTGCAGGAAATGGTCAGAAGGAACTCGCCGAAACGTTAACAGGCTTTATCCCTTGGAAAAGCGGATCCATCATGTTTAATCAGGAACAACTTATTTCTCCTACCGTACAGAGTTTAATAGATAAAGGAATTGCTCATATCCCTGAGGATCGTATGAAAAGTGGTTTAGCAGGAAGCTTAGGAATAGTTGATAACTTACTATTAAAAACATATCGAACAACCAAACGTACAAAATGGGGTCTTCTCCAAAAGAAACAAAATAGTGAGTGGTCAAGAAAATTAGTTGAAACATTTGATGTGAAAACAGCTGACCTACATAGTCCTGTTCGACAGCTTTCAGGTGGTAATCAGCAAAAGCTATTATTCGCAAGAGAAATTGATCAAGAGCCAAAATTAATGATTGCTGTACATCCAACACAGGGATTGGATGTTGGTGCTACTGAAGCAGTACATCAGATGTTGCTAAATCTTAAGATTTCAGGAGGTGCTATTTTACTAATATCGGAAGATTTAGATGAAGTAATGAAACTGTCCGATAAAATTCTAGTTTTATATAACGGAAAAGTGAACGGCGTCATTCCTCGGGCAAAAGCTGAAAAAGAGTATATTGGCCAACTTATGGCTGGTTTGGATGAGCGGAAGGAAGGAGTTGTTTTATGAACCAAAAAACATCTGCAGAACATACTGCCGTTGAAATACAGGGTTCAAAAAAGAAAGTTGAATGGCCTTTTCGATTAGAATATGACCCACATAAAAAGTCGAGCAGCTGGTTTGTACCACTTTTATCAATAGTTATAGCTTTACTTATTTGTGCTGTATTTATTGCAATCGACGGGATGAATCCCATTACGGTTTATGGAAAAATGCTGCAAGGTGCATTTGGCTCTGCTTTTGGTCTAAGTGAAACACTTGTAAAAGCAACCCCTCTTTTACTTTGTGGACTCGGTGTGGCCATTGCTTACCGAATTTCGATCTGGAATATTGGTGCAGAAGGACAATTTTTACTAGGAGCAATTGGGGCAACGTCTATCACCATTTACTTCCCAAACTTGCCTGGAATCGTTTATATCCCACTTATGGTCATCGTTGGAATAGTAGCTGGTGCTGTATGGGGGTTGCTAACCGCTTTACCTCGAACTTATTTCCAAGTCAATGAGCTAATCACATCATTGATGTTGAACTATATCGCTCTTTTGCTATTAGATTATTTTGTATTTGGACCATGGAGAGATCCTGAGGGCTTTAATTTTCCGGGAACTCCAATATTTTTACCTTCACAATTACTAGCCACAATAGGTGATACTCGACTTCATATTGGAGTATTGTTCGCAATAATTGCGGTTATTATATTTGCATTTTTTATTTTAAAAACTCGTTATTTATGAATTAAGAGTACTTGGAGCTAACCCATCAGCGGCTAAATATGCCGGTATCAAGATTAATAAACACATTCTTCTAGTTATGATGATTAGCGGTGGTATGGCAGGCCTGGCTGGAATGATTGAGGTATCCGGTGTTGCAGGAAGGCTCATGTATGGTATTTCACCAGGTTATGGATACACAGCTATTATCGTTGCATGGCTAGCCAGATTAAATCCATGGGCAATGATTGTTTCATCGATTTTTATTGGTGGATTAATAGTCGGTGGTTATAGTGTTCAAACCATTGGCCTACCATCTTCTATGTCTCTAATGCTTCAAGGTGCCATTTTATTTTGCATAATTGGTGGAGAAATGCTTAGCAAATTTCGTGTGAAAAAGTAGGAAACAAGATAACCGTGATTTTACGTTTATTTGAAAAAACTAGGAAGAGAGGCACGACAATGGATGTTTTCATTTTGCTCTTAACAGCAGCCATATCATCTGGTACACCATTGCTGTTTGCGGTACTAGGAGGAATTTTAAGTGAAAAAGCAGGAGTCATTCATCTTGGTACTGAAGGCATTATGCTAATTGGGGCAGTCATGTCATGTATTGTTTTTATTGAAACCGAAAGCTTGTTCGTAACATTTCTTGCCTGCTTATTAGCCTCAGGATTCCTCGGACTGATTCATGCATTTTTAAGTATTAGTTTAGGTGCTAATCAAATCGTGAGTGGGTTAGCAATCACTTTATTCGGTACGGGACTCAGTGCGTATTTAGGTAAATCTGTAGCGGGAATTGCGTTACCGGTATCCGTTCCAAAGGTGGAGTTAAGTTGGCTGGAGTTCATCCCTGTGATCGGTAAGGTGTTTTCAACCCTCGATCTTTTCATTTGGATGAGTATCGTGTTAACGATTGTTCTTTATTTATATATGTTCAAAACTTCATGGGGACTTCATTTGAAAGCGGTTGGTGATAGTCCTTCAACTACAGATGTGATGGGAATTTCAGTAACAGGTTTTCGTTATTTTCACGTTATTTTCGGCTCGATGCTCATGGGACTATCAGGATTTTATCTCATCATGGCCTATTCGCCTAACTGGATAGAAGGAATGACAGCTGGAAGAGGGTGGATTGCAATTGCTTTAATTATCTTTGCTCGCTGGAATCCTATCTACGCATTATTCTGCGCCTATTTTTTCGGGGGCCTTGATGCACTTGGTTTTCGTATTCAACTATTTGAAATACCGGTTCCCTCTTATTTTCTAAAAATGATTCCTTATATTGCAACGATTGTCGTCTTAATGTTTGTTGGATGGAAAAATAGAAACAAACCTCCGATTGAACCAAAGGCATTAGGAGTTCCATATTTCCGTGAGCAACGATTTTAATGATCACATCACTTAAGGAGGTGGTGTAACAGGTTATTGAGTAGATTTTTTAAATATAAGGGGGATATTGAGTTGAAGAAAAAAATAATGGGCTTATTTGTTTTGATCATGATGTTCATGGTTATGGTTGCTTGTTCTCAGGAGTCTTCACAGCCTGCTGAACCTGAGGCAACAGAAGAAGAAACAGAAGCAACAATAACAGAATCAGGAACAGAAGCATTACCAAAAGTAGCATTTGTTTATATTGGTGTACCTGGTGATGGTGGTTGGACGTTCGAGCATGATAAAGGAAGACAAATGGTTGATGAAACATTTGGTATTACCTCGACAACAGTAGAAAATGTTCCGGAGGGTCCTGATGCTGAACGTGTTATTGAAGAACTAGCTCAAGATCATAACATCATTTTTACAACAAGCTTTGGGTATATGGATCCAACTGTGAATGTAGCTAAAAAATATCCTGATGTTGTGTTTATGCATGCAACTGGTTATAAAACCTCTGAAAACCTGGGTACATACCAAGGGAAAGGGTATCAGCCTGGATATTTAGCTGGGATTGCTGCTGGAAAGTTAACGGAAAACAATAAAATTGGTTATGTTGGTGCTTTCCCAATACCAGAGGTTATTTACACGATTAATGCTTTCACATTAGGTGCACAAAGTGTGAATCCTGATATTGAAGTGTCAGTTGTTTGGAGTAATACGTGGTTTGATCCTGCAACCGAAAGACAGGCAGCTGTTACATTATTAGATGAAGGTGTTGACGTTCTAGCAAACTACCAAGATTCACCAGCGGGTATCCAAGCTGCTGCTGAACGAGGCGTTTGGGGAATGGGGAATGACTCTGACATGAACAAATACGCACCTGAGACTTATGTAACGAATCCAACTCTTAATTGGGGACCTTATTATGTTGACGTTGTTCAAAGTGTAATAGATGGGACATGGGAAACGAATTCCTATTATGGAGGGTTAAAAGAAGGAATGGTTGATTTAGCTCCATTCGGTAAAAATGTACCACAAGATGTGCAAAATGCTGTTAATACAAAAAAACAAGAAATCATTGATGAAACTTATGAGGTATTTAGTGGTCCGATTTATGATCAGACAGGTGAACTCAAGCTTGCGGAGGGAGAAATCATTCCTCTTGAAGACATTCTTAGTATGAACTGGTTTGTTAAAGGAGTAAAAGGAACGATTCCAGAATAAACGGAAAGGATGACATGTCATGCAAGTGAAAGATCCTGTTTTGTTTCATCAATGGCATCCAGTCCTATTATCGAAAGAGTTAGTTGATCTTCCAAAGGCTGCTGAAGTTCTTGGTGAAAAAATTGTTATATTTCGTACATCTCAAGGTGTGCATGCTTTTAAAGATTTATGTATACACCGAGGAGTACCCCTTTCATTAGGAAAAGTAATGAATGATACAATCGTTTGTCCATATCATGGGTGGACCTATAGTACGTGTGGAACATGCACAAAAATCCCGGCAATGCCAAAAGGAAAGGCGATACCAAGAAAGGCAAAAGCCATTACTTATCATTGTGTTGAAGAAGCCGGGTTAGTATGGGTTAGCTTGGGTCAACCAGAACATCCCCCCGCTATTGGTGAAGAGAATGTGGGCAATGAATTGGTTCGTGTTGAAATGGGACCTTATGAAATCAATGCAGCAGGGCCACGGGTTGTTGAAAATTTCCTAGACGTTTCACATCTTATGTTCGTTCATGAAGGACTTCTTGGAGATAGTCAGTTTCCTGAAATTGGTGATTATGAGGTGCATGAGCAAGATGGAGTTCTAGTTTCTGATGAAATCGATATTTATCAACCAGATCCAGATGGAAGAGGGCATGGTGTGCATGCAAAATACACGTATAAAGTTTTCCATCCACTTTGTGCAGGCTTTACAAAAAGAATTGATCATTCTGAAGAGTTTTTTGATCTTTATCTTATCGTTTCGCCAGTAAATGAAGAAAAAAGTAAAGCATTTATGATTATGGAACGCAATTATGCGTTAGAAGAAGACGAAAAAGTATTTGTAGATTTCCAAGATCTTTTAATCGAGCAAGACAAGATCATTGTAGAAAATCAAAAACCAGAGTTACTTCCACTAGATCTGCAAGCTGAGCTACACTTAAAAAGCGATAGAGTTAGTATTGCCTATAGAAAAATGTTAAAAGAAGTAGGATTATCATTTGGAACTGCATAGCGATAAATGAAGGAAGGCTGTGTTAGCCTTTCTTTTTTCGTATATAGATATCCTCTTACTCTATTATTTTTTTGTTTCTTCTAAAAATATAGTACTCAAAGAACAAACACATGCATATGATAATTTTAGATACTAGACATTAGATGAAAAGAAAGAGTTGTTATTATGGCATTAAGTAAAAATCGATTAATTGGACGAAATGCAATTATGCTGTTGTTATCCGAAGATCCTAACGAACAGCTTCAATTCCTTCAACAAAACAAATGGAGAAATTTGTTTGGGAAAAGTGGGTTCGATGGAGGCGAATAAAGTCGTTGCATCTATTGAAACAGCAGCAAAGAAAAATGGCATTATACAGTCTGATGTTTATCGTGAATCACATGCATTATATCATGCAATTATGGAAGCCTTACATGGTGTAACCCGAGGTCAAGTACAGTTAGGTTCAGTGTTACGAACCGTTGGACTTTCTTTCGCGGTTTTACGTGGCAATCCATATGATCATGATCAAGAAGGAGATTGGATTGCTGTAGCACTGTATGGAACAATTGGTGCTCCAGTAAAAGGCTCTGAGCATGAAACGATTGGCCTTGGTATTAATCATATATAAAGTGCCCATAGTTAATAGATAAGCAGGGGGCTATATCATGAAATCTTTGATTTCATCGATATAAAGCCCCCTTTTTTTATTGACCCTTTAACTAACTAAAGGGTATGGAGGGAGTCGTAAAGATGATTTTGCTAGATGGAGAAAGCTTAAGCTTGTCTACTTTACAAAAAGTCCTATTTGAAGGGGAGAAAATTGGATTCTCAGAAGAAAGCATAAAACGTGTGGAAGCAAGTAGAAAAGCCGTTGAAAAAATCGTTTCCGAGGAAAAAGTTGTTTATGGTATTACAACAGGCTTCGGCAAATTTAGTGATGTGTTTATTGAAAAAGAAGATGTTGAGCTACTTCAGCTCAATTTAATTCGTTCACATGCATGTGGAATTGGCGATCCGTTTCCAGAGGTTGTTTCACGAGCAATGCTTGTTTTACGTGCCAATGCCTTACTCAAAGGTTTTTCGGGTGTTCGTCCTATTATTATTAAAAGATTAATTGATTTGGTAAATGCAGAAATTCATCCTATTATTCCACAACAAGGCTCTTTGGGCGCAAGTGGTGATCTAGCTCCACTTTCACATCTTGCTCTCGTGTTAATCGGAGAAGGTGAAGTGTTGTATAAAGGTCAAAAAACAAGAGCAATTCAAGCACTTCAACAAGAATCGCTTTCCCCGATCACCCTAATAGCAAAAGAGGGGCTAGCACTTATTAATGGCACACAAGCAATGACTGCAATGGGCGTAGTTGCGTATCTAGAAGCAGAAAAGTTAGCCTATCAAACCGATTTAATTGCATCGGTTACCATAGAGGGTTTAAGGGGAATAATTGATGCCTTCGACGAGGACATTCATCTTGCTCGTGGATATAAAGAGCAAATTGAGGTAGCCAGCCGAATTCGAACCTATTTATCTGATAGTCTACTAACGACGAGACAGGGAGATATTCGCGTACAGGACGCCTATTCAATCAGATGCATTCCGCAAGTTCATGGGGCTTCATGGCAAGCGTTAAATTATGTGAAAGAAAAACTTGAAATAGAAATGAATGCAGCAACAGATAATCCGTTACTTTTTCTTGATGGTGAAAAAGTATTATCTGGTGGAAACTTTCATGGTCAGCCAATTGCGTTTGCAATGGACTTTTTAAAAATAGCGATTGCTGAATTAGCCAATATCTCAGAGCGTCGAATTGAAAGATTAGTGAATCCTCAACTAAATGATTTACCTGCCTTTTTAAGCCCTGAGCCTGGTCTACAATCAGGTGCGATGATTATGCAATATGCCGCTGCGTCACTAGTCTCAGAAAACAAAACTTTGGCACATCCGGCTAGTGTGGATAGTATTCCTTCATCAGCTAATCAAGAAGATCACGTAAGCATGGGAACAATCGCTTCAAGACATGCTTATCAAATTATCACAAATACTCGGCGAGTACTAGCGGTAGAAGCAATTTGCAGTATTCAAGCGTCTGAATTTCGTGGTATTCAAAAAATGTCAACCGTAACAAGGAAGTTTTATGAAGAAGCTAGAGTGATTGTTCCATCAATTAAAAATGATCGAGTTTTTTCAATCGATATTGAAGCAATGCACAATTGGTTAAAACATGGAACACAATCGATGCTAATGAATATGGGGGAAGAAGATGAATTCAAACAATATGGAGAAAATAAAGAGATATAGGGGAACAAGTCTAAATACAAAAGGATGGCAACAAGAGGCTGCTCTTCGTATGTTAATGAATAATTTAGATCAAGATGTTGCCGAAAATCCTGAGGAGCTTGTTGTGTATGGAGGAATTGGAAAAGCTGCTCGAAATTGGGAAAGTTTCGATGCAATCGTCACATCTTTAAAATCATTAGAAAATGATGAAACACTGCTCATTCAATCTGGTAAGCCTGTTGTTATGTTTAAAACACATGAAAATGCGCCGCGTGTTCTGATTGCCAATTCAAATCTTGTTCCGGCTTATGCAAACTGGGATACGTTTCATGAACTCGACCAAAAAGGACTTATGATGTACGGCCAAATGACGGCAGGCAGTTGGATTTATATAGGTTCACAAGGCATCGTTCAAGGCACATATGAAACGTTTGCTGAATTAGCAAAACAACATTTTCACTCTTCTCTTAAAGGGACGATAACATTAACATCTGGACTTGGAGGAATGGGTGGGGCACAACCTCTTGCTGTTACGATGAATGGTGGTGTTTGTATCGCTATAGAGGTTGACGAAAGAAAAATCGATCGAAGAATAACAACAGGATATTTGGACGTAAAAGCTTATTCAATAGAGGAAGCGATACATGCAGCCAAAGAAGCGAAGAAAACGGGTAAAGCATTATCAATTGGTTTACTAGGTAACGCATCTGATCTTTTATATAACATGATTGAACGCAATTTTACTCCTGATATTTTAACAGATCAAACCTCTTCTCATGATCCATTGAACGGATATATTCCCTCAGGAATGTCACTGAAACAGGCGGATAAGCTGCGAAAAATAAATCCAAAAGAATATGTAAAGCTTTCGAAAGCTTCTATAGCGAATCATGTAAAAGCGATGCTCGCAATGATGGAAAAAGGAGCGGTCACCTTTGATTATGGCAACAATATTCGTCAGGTTGCTAAAGATGAAGGAGTAGAAAATGCTTATAAATTCCCCGGTTTCGTACCAGCTTATATTCGCCCACAATTTTGCGAAGGAAAAGGTCCATTTCGTTGGGTAGCATTATCAGGTGATCCTGAGGATATTTATAAAACAGATGAAGCGATACTGCGTACATTCAGTGATAATGAGCATCTATGTAATTGGATTAAGATGGCTCAGAAAAAAATTCAATTTCAAGGCTTACCTTCGCGGATATGCTGGTTAGGCTACGGTGAACGTGCAAAATTCGGGAAGATTTTAAACGATATGGTAGCAAGTGGCGAACTAAAAGCACCAATTGTGATTGGTCGCGACCATTTAGATGCAGGCTCGGTAGCTTCGCCAAATCGTGAAACCGAGGCAATGAAGGATGGATCAGATGCTGTGGCAGATTGGCCAATTTTAAACGCGATGATCAATGCGGTTGGTGGTGCCACATGGGTTTCAGTTCATCATGGTGGTGGAGTTGGAATGGGATATTCCATACATGCAGGTGTTGTGATTGTAGCGGACGGCACGAAAGAAGCCGAGCGAAGAATTCAACGTGTACTTACAACAGATCCAGGTATGGGTGTTGTTCGCCATGCTGATGCAGGCTATGAGCTTGCAATGAAAACAGCTCACCATCATAACATTCAAATGCCAATGCTTGAAAAGGGAGTTGATTGTGGTGAATAAGCCGATATGGATCAAACATGCTGCTCAATTGGCTACACTCGCTTCAAATGTAGATGGACCTCGTTCAAAAACAGCGATGTCTGATCTCATTATTATTGAAGATGGAAGCGTATGGATAGAATCAGGGGTTATCAAAGCTGTTGGAACAACAGACGAACTGGGGAATACTTATAGAAACGTAATAGATTCCGCTGAAATCATAGATGCCTCAAATAGCTTGGTTACACCAGGCTTGGTTGATCCTCATACACATGTTGTTTATGGTGGGAGCCGGGAACGGGAATTTGAAATGAGGCTGCAAGGCTCAACCTATATCGACATCATGAATAAAGGAGGAGGCATTCATGCTACAACTAACATGACAAGAGAAGCGACGGAACAGGAATTAATACAACAAGCAATAGCTCGACTTGATTCCTTTTTGGAACATGGTGTAACAACAATTGAAGGAAAAAGCGGATATGGCTTAAACCTTGAAACAGAGCTAAAACAACTCAAAGTCATAAAAGAACTTCAACAAATGCACAGCATTGATCTGGTAGCAACCTTTATGGGAGCACATGCAGTGCCAAAAGAATTTAAAGGTCGTGAAGAAGAGTACGTTGATCATATAATTTATGACATGTTACCCGCTATTGCACAGAGCAATCTTGCACAATTTATTGATGTTTTTGTGAAAAAGGAGTTTTCACCTTTGAGCAATCTAAACGAATAATAGAGGCTGGAAAGCACTATGGCTTGATACCGAAGATACATGCTGATGAAATTGTAAATACCAAAGGTGCAGAACTAGCTGCAGAAGTAGGAGCGATCTCAGCTGAACATTTACTTAAAACATCAAATCAAGGAATCAAAAAGATGGCTGAAGCAGGAACCATTGCTTGCTTACTCCCTGCTACTGCTCTTTATCTTCGCGAACAATCAGCACAAGGGAGAAAAATGATTGATCACGGAGTACCGGTTGCGATCTCAACCGATTGCAACCCAGGTTCTTCACCAACCACTTCCATGCCACTTGTGATGAACCTTGCTTGTATTAATATGAGATTAACACCTGCCGAGGCCTTAACCGCAGCAACCTATAATGCTGCATGTGCTATTAACCAACAGCATAAAGTCGGCTCTTTAGAAGCTGGAAAGCAAGCTGATATTGTACTATGGAAGGTGAAAAACTATCAAGAATTGCAATATCTATTTGGTGTTAATCATGTAAAAGCGGTGTGGAAAAAGGGTGTGAAGGTGGTAGACAGATGAAAAAGCATTGGCTGAAACCACCAGACTGGTCATGGAATTCTTTTAGTGATGAAAACCCAACATCAGTTTCTCAATGGATTGAGTCACTTCAAAGCTTTCAGGAGACACCAGATTTAATCGTATACGGTACACCAATTTCTCGTTCATCCATAAGTGTTTCAGGCGCATCTTTATATCCTTCTGAATTTAGAAGAATGTGGAAAAGTTTTAGCACTTATAACATTGATGAACATGTTGATCTTATTTCTTTTAAAGTTGCGGATGCAGGTGATATTGACATGCATACAACAGATATTTTATTGTCACATCAAAGAATTCAGCAAACAACCGCATACCTTACCAAACGTTATCCAACTTCTCGAACATGTATGATAGGTGGTGATCATTCGACTACTGCTTGTGCTGTTCGAGGAATCAAAGAAATGTATCCTTCAGAGACAATTGGAATCTTACAACTCGATACCCATCTTGATGTTCGAGATCCACGTATATTAGGTCCGGCGAACGGAACACCCATACGTCAGTTGATTGACGACAATACTGTTATGGGAAAGCATATAATGAATATCGGGCCACACGGTTATTTTAATGCAAAATCACTTATTGATTACGCGAAAGAACATAGCATCAACATCATCACCTTGAAAGCTGCACGAAAAAAAGGTGTTCTCCAAGCAGTGAAAGAATCTCTTCAGCATTTATCAAATTGTGTTGACCGAATTTACGTAACAGTTGATATGGATGTTCTTGATATTTCCTTTGCTCCTGGAGTACCAGCCTCGACACCGGGAGGTATGAGCACATCAGAATTATTTGATAGTTTAATAGAAATTGGGAAGGATCCATCCGTTAAACACATAGATTTTGTTTGTTTAGATCCAAGTAAGGATTCATCTGTTCAAGAAACAGTGAAAATTGGCTGTTATGCATGGCTTCAGTATGTAACGGGGTGTGTGTTGCAAGATAAGAAATAGAGGGTACAGCTCATTTTAAAGATGGGTATTGTTTTTTTGTTCAAGATGTGAGAAATATCACCGAGCTATCCATTATGACAAGGTAAACTTAACTCATAGGAAGAACCTTCCTTAAAAGAAAAGTAGGGAGAGATGATCATGAATATGGTCTATGAGAATATCCTTGTTGCAATTGATGGATCAAAAGAAGCTGAGTGGAACTTTCAGAAAAGCCGTTAGTATCGCAAAAAGAAATCATGCACATCTAATGTTGTGTACAATCATTGATTCAAGAGAAGTCGTGTTAACATCCTATGGTTTACCTATCGAACCAGCATTTATTGAACATGCTGAAAATTTCTCACATTCTCTATTAACAAAATATAAAAATACCGCAATAGAAAACGGGTTATCAAATGTAGAAACGATTATCGAATATGGCTCTCCAAAAGTGAAAATTGCAAAAGAAATTGCACCTGAAAAGAATGTGGACTTAATTGTATGTGGTGCAACTGGAATGAATGCAGTTGAAAGAATATTTGTTGGAAGTGTATCTGAACATATTTTAAGATACGCAAACTGCGATGTATTGATCGTTCGAACAGAAAAAGAGGAAGACTAAAGTTTTAGGAGGAATAGCAATGAATCTAATCATTCACAGCAAAAATCTTGAATTAACCGAAGCTTTAAAAACCTATGTTGATCAAAAAATTGGTCTGGTTATGGAGCACTATTTTGAGGACACTACAACTTTCCAAATTCATATCAATTTATCTACCTTCAAAAATAATCACTGTATTGAAGTAACCATTCATCTTGGTGATATAACCATTCGAGCAGAAGAAAAAACAAACGATATGTATCAATCTATTGATCTAGTAGAAGAAAAGTTAAAAAGACAAATTCGTAAGTATAAAACAAGAAGAAATCGTAAGCTGCGAAAAGGAAAATTAATTGAACAAGCTCCAGTGTTCGAGATCCCGACAGCAGAGCAAGAGGAAGAGGAAATTGTTCGAATTAAACAATTTCAATTCAAACCGATGAGTGCAGAAGAAGCTATTTTACAAATGAATCTACTTGATCACCAGTTTTTTGTTTATCAAGATGCAAAAACAGATCAATGTAGTATTGTTTATAAACGAAAAAACGGTCAGTATGGCTTAATAATGTCTGATGAGATGAATGCTGTAAATGTTTAAATATATGGGAGAAAAACAGGATTACCTTGATAAGGTGGTCCTATTTTTTTTGTGCATGAAATGTCTAAAATTGTCTAATCGAAGATAAAATGTTCAGAATCGAAGATAAATCCTTTTTCACATTATCTACGAAAAAAGAGTCAAATACGTTTCGTTTTTCTTATATTGGGTAAAATTATTCAAAACTAGTAAGCTATATTGTAATCTATTGATCATTGTTACTAGTATATAAGAATCTACCATTCGACATATTTCGATATTTTAAGATAATTTTAGCAACATTCAAAAGATAGAGAACATATAAACTTCTTTTAAAGATATTAGGTTATTTATTGAGTAAACCCTTACAAATCAAACTACTTTACCTACTTAACCTATGTCACTCTATCTCACATATCATTTGACAAATCTACCATTACCTATGGTAGTATAATTATGTGTTTACACAAAATTACCAAAAAAAGGGGGCTTTACACAAATGATGAAGAAATTTCGAAGTAGTTTTCTGTTCATCATGATCTTATCACTTATGATGGTCATTGCTGCATGTGGCGGCGGGACTGGAGGCGGTGATGAGGGAGCTACAGGTGGAGAAGAAGGTAATGACACAGGTGGCGAAACTCAAAATCTTAGTCTTTTAACTGGTGGTACTGGTGGTACATATTATCCACTTGGTGGACAAATCGGAAACATCATTTCTGAGAACACAGATGCAAACATAACACCACAAACATCAGGAGCATCTGCAGAGAATATGGAGACATTAAGAAATGGCGAAGCAGAGCTTGCTTTCACGCAAACAGACATTGCTTCATATGCTCTTGAAGGAAAAGAAATGTTTAAAGATGCACCGATTGATAACGTTCAAGCAATTGGTTCACTTTACCCAGAAACAGTTCAGCTTGTGACAACTGCTGATAGCGGAATCACATCTGTTGAAGATTTAAAAGGGAAAACTGTTTCTGTAGGTGCACCAGGATCTGGAGCTTACATCAATGCCATCCAAGTTCTTGAAATTCACGGCTTAACTGTTGATGACATTAAAGCACAAAACCTATCATTTGATGAATCAACAGATGGAATTCAAGCGGGTAATATTGATGCAGCATTCATTACAGCTGGAACTCCAACTGGAGCTGTTGAAGCACTATCAGCACAAGATGATGTTGTGATTGTTCCAATCGCAGAAGATAAGGTTAAAGAATTAGTTGAAAAATATCCTTATTATGCAGCAGACTCTGTTCCAAGCGGAACGTATAAAATCGAATCTGATGTAAGTACAGTTGCTGTTAAGGCAATGTTAGTTGCATCAAAAGATCTTGATGAAAACTTAGTGTACGAGATGACAAAAGCTTTATTCGATAACACTGATCAAATCACTCATGCAAAAGGTGAGTTCATTACACCTGAATCAGCACTAGAAGGAATTGGAGATATGGAACTTCATCCTGGAGCTGCTAAGTACTTTGAAGAAAAAGGCGTTTCAAAATAACATGTCTAAAAATCGGTAGATCGTATTGTACGGTCTATCGATTTCATTTGCAATGCTTTAAAGGGTGGTTCTATGAGGCTTAAGATAATTCTAGTAACTGTACCTCTACTCTTGCTTATCACTTTGCTCGTTTTCATTCCTTTTAAACAAACTCTTGCTTTTACTTATGAAAACGAAGAAAAACTACTTGCATATCTACCTTTTGAGAAAGAGAATTCCTTTCAAATTAAATATACACATTCCATTCATCTTTCAGATGTCATTGAAACCTACAAACTTACTAAGAAGCAAATTATCTTAACTGAACTTTCTTACAAAGATTTTGCAATAGGCATGCCTTCTAATGCAGAAGGAGATGAGGTATTTGAAGAAAAAAATGGTACATACTACATAAAGAATATGAACCGTTCTTTCCCATTTGTTGATCTTCGTCTTGGGCAGGTAAGAGCGGATCATCGAATTATTTATAAAGATCACACATATACATTATCAAATTTTATTGAACCAGGAACATGGGTGCGGATGTCACCTGAAAAAATGTCATTATGGGAACTATTGAAAGGAGTGAACATAAGTGGTTGATGAAAATAAAACGTTAAATGAAGAAGAACAACAGGCATTATTGGAAAAATATGATCCTGAAGCCGGTACACGTAAACTAACAGGTATTATTGGCTGGATTGCCTTTATTGGACTGCTATCATTCTCGCTATTTCAATTATATACAGCTATATTCGGTGTTTTCACAGCACAAATTCAACGTACAATACACTTAGGGTTTGCATTATCATTAATCTTTTTGCTTTTTCCTGCTAATAGGAAAAAACGACAAAAAGGAAAGCTTCAAATTGCTTGGTATGATGGCATCTTAGCTCTCCTTAGTGTTGGAATAGGAGCTTATTGGCCAATTAATTTTAATGATTTGGTTATGAGTGTTGGGCGCCTATCACAAATGGATTTTATCGTTGGAATCATCGCGATATTATTAGTGTTGGAAGCAACACGAAGAGCAGTTGGTCTTCCGATTACTATTATTGCACTTATCTTCTTGGTGTATGGACTTTATGGGCAGTATATGCCAGGCTTCCTTGCACACAGAGGATTATCACTTGAGCGATTAGTTCAAACGATGTTCTTTACTACTGAGGGGATTTTAGGAACACCACTTGCCGTATCCTCAACATTTATTTTCCTATTTCTCTTGTTCGGAGCATTTCTAGTGAGAACTGGAGTAGGTCAATATTTTAATGATCTGGCTGTTTCCATTGCAGGGCGCAGAACTGGTGGACCAGCTAAAGTTGCGATTTTCTCAAGTGCACTACAAGGGACGATAAGTGGAAGCTCCGTTGCGAACGTTGTTACCTCCGGTTCGTTTACGATTCCAATGATGAAAAAGCTTGGATATAAAAAAGAGTTTGCTGGAGCTGTAGAAGCTGCTGCTTCAACAGGTGGTCAGCTAATGCCTCCTATTATGGGTGCTGCTGCATTCCTAATGGTTGAATTTATCGGCGGTATCACGTATTGGGAAATAGCAAAAGCTGCTGCAATCCCTGCTGTTCTATATTTCGCAGGAATTTGGATTATGACTCATTTTGAAGCGAAGAGAATTGGTCTTCGTGGGTTAACAAAAGAAGAAATGCCGGATCGAAAAGAAGTGTTAAAAAAGATTTACTTGCTGCTTCCAATTATTGCGGTCATCGTATTATTAATGTCAGGAATTATTGTCACACATGCCGCATTATATGCGATTTTAGTAGCGATAATCGTAGGGATTATTTAATAAAGCAACGAGAATGGGACCAAAGCAATTTGTGCTAGCATTAGTAGACGGTGCTCGTTCTGCATTAGGTGTTGCAGCTGCAACTGCTGCAGCGGGTATTATTGTTGGAATTGTAACAAAAACAGGGTTAGGACTTAAGCTTGCAAATGGATTGATTGATTTAGCTGGAGGATACTTAATTCCAACATTAATGCTAACCATGTTAGCTGCAATTGTTCTTGGAATGGGTTCACCAACAACTGCTAACTATGTTATTACATCAACAATTGCTGCACCGGCGATTATCTTATTAGGTGTACCTGATTTATCAGCTCATCTATTTGTTTTCTATTTTGGAATTATTGCAGATATTACACCACCAGTTGCCTTAGCTGCATTTGCCGCAGCAGGTGTAGCAGGAGGAGAGCCTTTGAAAACAGGGGTCAACTCGGCCAAACTGGCCATTGCCGCCTTTATCATTCCATATATATTTGTTCTTTCACCAGAGCTGCTCATGATTGACACAACGTGGTATGAATTAGTTTGGGTGCTTATAACAGCTGTATCTGGAATGCTTGCTATCGGTGCTGGTATTATCGGTTATTGGATGCGTAAACTTCATTGGATTGAGCGAATTGTCGCACTTGTTACAGGCTTCTGCTCATCTATCCAGAAGGAATATCTGATATTACTGGAATCATTGCCTTTGCAGCTTTACTGGCTTTACAATTTATTTGGAAACGTGATAAAGGAAATACGTTAAAAGTGTCTAATTAAATTAGTTTAAGAAGCCTGATACTTCTCGTATCAGGTTTTTTGCTGAGCCCATCAATTGACTGATTATTCAAGTAGATACTAAACTAAACATAGTACTGCAACTTTAGATGGGGAGTGATGAGGTGTCACGTAAAGATCAGAGCTGTGAACTGGATCTTGAATCTTTAGATAAATCTACAAAAACTGCTGAAATCAATAAAGATGGCGCTTTTAAACGTCAATCGAATAAGTTTACTACTCCGTTCGGTAGCGAGCCAGATGAGCTTCCAGTTGAAGCAGGACGCTATCGCTTATTATGGACAGCAGCATGTCCTTGGGCGCACCGCACTGTTATTGTTCGCAAACTTTTAGGCTTAGAGGATGTTATCAGCTTAGGAGCAGCAAGTCCTTTTCGTCCAAAACTCAATCGTGTGGACTGGGAATTTTCATTGGATGAAAAGAGTAGGGATCCCATCCTTGATATTAGGTATATGAGTGAAATTTATCATCAAACCGATCCTGAATATACAGGACGTCCTACAGTACCTGTTATGGTGGATTTACAATCTAAAAAAGTAGTGAATAATGACTATTTTAAGTTAACTAATTATTTTGAAACGGAATGGTCACCGTTTCATAAGGAAAAAGCACCAGATTTATATCCTGAATGCTGGCGAGAAGAAATTGATGAACTAAATGATCTTATTTTTCAAGATATTAATAATGGAGTTTATAAATGTGGATTTGCGCTTTCTCAGGATGCTTATGAGCAAGCTTATGACCAGCTTTTTGCTCGGTTAGATGAGCTAGATGAGCGACTTTCTAACCAGCGTTTCTTGCACGGTGATTTTATTACCGATTCAGATGTTCGCTTTTACACAACTTTAGTTCGATTTGATGCTGCTTATTATACAGCATTTAATACAAATCGCACCTTAATTAGAGAATTTCCAAATTTGTCTGGCTATGTGCGTGATTTATTTCAAACACCAGGTTTTGGGGATACAACAGATTTTAACGCTATTAAAAATCATTATCATCTTTCAATCACAATCTTCACAGAAAAAGAAGATGTAAAAATTTTGCCGAAGGGACCTGACTTATCTTTTTGGAAATCACAGCACAACCGGGAGTTACTAAGTAAACAGAAAGAGAAGTTTATGATAAAAAAATGAAAATGGAGATCACAAAATGATCATAAGAGATGCGTCTAGGGAAGAGCTCCCTTTTATTAGAAAACAAAGAGTTCTAGCTTATAGCGAGCATGCAACATCTGTTTCATCAGAGCATTGGCAGGCACTAAAACAAGCCATCTCCTCTGAAGCAGATGTTCAAGATGGAGTAGAGTTAATTGTGGCTGAAGTAGATGGGGAAATTTTAGGGAGTGTTGCGTTATTTCCACCACAATCCGATGCATATGAAGGAATCGTTGATAAGCTTGATTATTCCGAAATACGACTACTTGCTGTTTCTTCGGAAGCTAGAGGAAAAGGAGTGGCTTCAGCATTAATCAAGGAATGTATGAAACGAACAAAAGAAAAAGGCATTACTTCTATTGGACTACACACAGCTGATTTTATGAAAAGTGCAATGAAATTATATGAAGGTTTTGGATTTGAACGAATTCCGCAATATGATTTTGAACCTGCTAATGATGGTGTTATTGTAAAAGCTTTTAGACGTTCAGTTTAAAAAAGGGACCTCATGTTGAGGTCCCTTTACATTTAAAATTGTTGATGATTCTGCAGTTGGTTTTCTGCCATTGCAACTAAACGCTTTGTCATTTCCCCACCAACAGAACCGTTTGCACGAGCTGTCGTATCGGCTCCAAGTTGTACCCCAAATTCATTCGCAATTTCCTCTTTCATGGAATTAAGAGCATTTTCTGCACCAGGCACAACTAATTTGTTGTTTCTTGCCATTGTACAACACCCCTTTTGAATGGTTTAGGAACTCCCGAGCACTACAATCAGTTGCTCATGAAATATTGTACCCGATAACTCAAAAAATATTGAGGATCTCTTTATTTTGATTGCTGGCGATTTTTTACTTTTTGCTTCATTTCTTCTGTACGGTCATCCTTTTCAGAGCCGTAATGAAAATTTGTTAATTTACCTGTATCTGGTGGTTGCATTGATTGGTTTTTATCCATATTTAACCCTCCTTTGATTCACTAATAGTTTGTGCAAATGCTTGATGTTTTGAGGTGGGAATTTGGTCCAATCTTTATTACTTAAGAATCAGTTTCTTAAAGGTTCCTTACTAAGGAGTTCATCTGATGAAGATTGAGAAGGTACCTTAACAAATTTAGCCATAATGATTGCCAATATGCATATAAAACCTGCAAAAATAAATGCTTGAGTAAAAGAAATGGCTTTAATGATAAAAGGTCCAGCGAAGGCAGATAATCCGTATGCTTGATACATAAAACCATAATTTGTGCCTATGTTTTTTGTCCCATAGTAATCTGCCGTTACAGAAGGAAAGAGAGCGAGAAATCCACCAAAACCAAAGCCGATGAAAGAAACTGCGATTAAATAAATCGGATAGTTCATTAAACCTGTGCTCATATAAAACATTATGAGTGCGGTTAAAGCATAAATGATCACAAGTGTATTTTTGCGTCCAATGCGATCTGAGATTTTTCCTAGAAGAATTCGCCCAGCCGCGTTAAATAATGCAATCACCATTACAGCATTTGCAGCTTGCTCAACATCAAGTTTTACCAATTCAACCCCAATATCTACTGCAAAGCTGATAACAAGAAGCCTGAAACACTTCCGAATAAAAACATCGTCCACAAAAGATAAAATTGATACGTTTTTAACATTTGAACTGGTGAAAAATCATTTGTTTTTTCAGAAGTAGTAGTTGAGGATGATGTGGTATCATCGTTAGGTGGATTTTTTAATAACTGTGCACCTGCAACAACTAATACAAAATAAAGTATTCCTAAATAAAAGAAAGAAGTTGATACACCAAAAGTATCAATTAAATATCCAATAACAGGTTTATAAATTAAACCACCTAAACCAAATCCGGCAACAGCAACACCACTGATAAAGCCTCTTTTATCAGGAAACCATTTTACACATGCGGATAATGGACAAACATAGGTCATCCCGATTCCGATTCCACCCACAACACCATAGAAAAAGTATAACTGAAATAATGTAGTGGCTTGGCTGGATAGAATTAAGCCAACTCCGAGTAAAATTCCACCTATTGTTGCTACCCATTTTGGTCCGATGCGGTCTTGAAGCCTTCCTGCAAAAATGGTTGTTAAAGCAAATACTGCAATAGTAATAGAGAAGGTAACAACAATATCTTCTTTTGCCCAACCAAACTTATCCATTAAAGGCTGATTAAATAAACTCCATGCATATACTGCACCTAAATTAATTTGAATGAGAATTGCTCCTAATACTACTAACCATCTGTTCAATTTATTTCCTCCTATATTTTTACAAATAAAAAAGAGACCAACGGTGACAATAGATTATCAACGTTGGTCTCTTGTGCACTCACATACAGTGTTTACAAAAGCAACCATATATTATGATTTTGGAGCTGCATCTGGAACAGCCTAATACTTAAATAACTCTAAAAAATGATATGATTTCCATCCATCCTTATCGATGATATTGATGTTGGCTATCAAGATGTTTTCAAATTAAACTCTTCTTATTATGTCATAATTTTTCTTAGTGTCAACGTAATTTTTCGTGAATGCGCTTACTAGGACTAACGATCTTTCGGGCTGTTTACATAACCTATTCTATCTAGGGAAAAGTAAAATGAAAAGAAATGGGGGATAACCAAATGGGAATAAAAGACATATTACAACTAGAGAAGCCGCTACTTATCCTTCTTTTTGGTGTTTTACTTTCACATTTAGGAACATATTTGGTTACACCGATGCTTCCGATTATTTTAAAAACAGATGCAGGTTTATCTATTGGCCAAATCGGAATTGTGTTAGCTAGTATTGCCATTGCTTTTCAGGTCGGGAGTGTGGCCGGAGGAGTTTTAGCTGATCGTATTGGTCGAGGATTTACGATAGGACTTGGAGCTTTAATTGCTGCATGTGGACTTATTGGGTTTGGTTTATTCACACAGTTTCCACTCTTGATGGTGACTGCTAGTACGATGGGATTTGGTACTGGATTAAATGCTCCTTCAACAAAAGCAGCCATAGCGGCCTTTGCTTCTTCTGAGAACCAAACAACAGCTTTTTCCATAAGAGGCATAGCTGCAAACATTGGGACAGGCTCAGCAGGATTAATTGTTTTTTTTCTTTTAACCGGAACATCTAAAATGATCTTTTGGATTGCAGGTGGAATTTATATTCTTTTAGCACTACAAAGCTGGATTTTTCTTCCCAAGGGTTGTGGTGATGTGCCATGTGAGGGAATTCCTAAGGGAGCATACAAACAGGCATTTCAAAACAAGGCCTTTATGGTGTTTAGCTTTGTAACGATTTTTTATATGGGCTTTATATGCACAGCTATCACTTGCATTACCACTTAGAGCAACAGTTATTTTACCGGAGCCTAAAAATGTTGCGTTGATTTGGACAATTAATAGCTTAATTGTCATCTCATTACAAGGGTTAATTACAAAGCGAATTATTAGGAAAGTAGAGCCTCTAACTGCATTAGGATTAGGGATTCTCTTCATAACGATTGGAATTGCCTCGTTATTTTTTGCACAATCATTTTTTCATTTGATCCTAAGTGGAGGAGTTTTTGTTATTGGTGAAATGATGATTCTTCCTACAATAGACAGCACCATCTCACAATTGTCAAAAGGAGAATTAATCGGGTTGTTTTTTGCCTTATCAAATGTTGTTTACGGCTTAGGAGAAGCTGGTGGAAAATCTGCTGGTGGAAGAATACTTGGAGTAGGAGAAAATGCTTTAACACCTGTTTTCATTTACACCACCTTAGGACTTGTACTAATAGTAGTTGTTACTTTGCTTAAAAAATGGCAGCCACTTAGACAATCGTTACAACAGGCATCATCAAAAGAAAACAAGCCTAAGGATGCACCTCGACTTCCAAGTGAACCCGGACAACATCGAACACATCCTGTTAATAGATGGGAACCAGAAGTATTTTTCAGGAAAAAGCCAAGAACAGAATGATGATAACCAGGTGCATAATCGATATTTTTTTGGTGAAAATCTTATTATAAAACAAAGGAGGTTAAAAGCATGAGCGTTTTTGAAAACTTTCCAGTCGCAAACTTAGATCGTGATCAATTAAACAAAATCATGACTCTAGAAAAAGAATTAAGAAGTGAAACAAATGAAAATATTGTGTTAATAGCATATGATGAAAAAGATGAAGGAATGGAATAAATCACCACTTTTATTGTAACTTTTGTCATTTTATCCAACAATATGTTGAAATATCATTTTGCTTGCTTTAATATAATACCTATCAATTGATAACAACTTAAAATAGTATACGCTGTAAATTAAGATGCCGCTTAAGGCTTAATAGGGAATTCGGTGTAAATCCGGAACTGTCCCCGCAACTGTAAGTGTCGACGAAATAAGCAATCCACTGTATTGAAGCTTTTTCTAAAAGTGAAATATGGGAAGGGCTTAAAGTAGGGTGAAACACAAGTCAGGAGACCTGTCTTATTTTATCAAGTTTCAGTTTCTTCGGGAGGTGAGAAGGTGAGACGAACGCAACCATATAAATTTTTTGGATTGCTTTCGTATTGCCTTTTCATCCGCTCAGTAAAGATATGAGCGGATTTTTTTGTACTTTCAAAAGGTATAAGGTTTTATGGTTGATAGCTTAGGCATATTCCATTAATTTGATGATTGTTTTTTAAAAGACATATTTTAAGAGACAACCTAATACGTTAAGATGAGAAAACTAAATATTTTTAAAAGAATGGTGCACTTCAAGTATTTGTGGTGCTTAAAAGGGAAGTCGGTGAAAATCCGGCACGGTACCCGCCACTGTTATGGGAAGCTTTATAACATAATGTCACTGAATGTAAACGGGAAGACGTTATAAAGCTATGAACCTAAGTCAGGAGACCTGCCTTTCTTTTTATACTGATACCTACGGGCATATAGGTAGACGTGTAGTAGAAAATGTATTCACTTGCGCCATTTTTTAATGCACCTCTGCCTATATAGAGGTGCATTTTTATTTGAAAAATTTTAATAGATTGGAAGTGTTAGAATGACGACTTGGAATCTAACAGAAACAAAGCATCATGTACTTATTTGTAACGGAAGCAGCTGTATGAGAAAGGGTGGAGAAGAAGCAACACAAGCAATAAGAGAAGAAATCACAAACTTAGATTTGGATGCAAGTATTCATACAACAAGAACTCGTTGTAATGGAAGATGCAAAGATGCATGTGTAATGGTGGTTTATCCTGAGGGAGTTTGGTATAAGGCTGCAACTCCAGAAATAGCTAAGAAGATTGTTCATGATCACCTTGTTGGCGGAAATGTGGTAGAAGATAGTGTGATATATACATATGACGAAGAGCATTTTATTGCACCTGAGAACTCAAAGTCAATTACCGGAATAGCAAAACCACAAAGAAGTAGCGTTTAAATAATTCACAAATTGAAAGGAGGAATTTCCTTGCTAGGAAAATTACTTGTGATCGGATTTGGCCCAGGAAGCTTTGAACATATGACAAAAAGGGCTCAAGATGCGATTCAAGAAAGCGACTGTATTATTGGATACAAAACATATGTTGAACTCATTCAGGATCTTTTAACAGATCAAGAGATTATTAGTACAGGAATGTCAGAGGAAGTAAGCCGTGCCCAAGCAGCTGTGAAACTTGCCGAAGAAGGAAAAACAGTAGCGGTCATATCAAGTGGTGATGCCGGAGTTTATGGAATGGCCGGACTTGTTTATGAGGTTTTAATTGAAAAAGGCTGGTCAGAAGAAACAGGAGTGAGTGTAGAAGTCATTCCGGGTGTTTCAGCAATTAATTCATGTGCATCACTTTTAGGTGCCCCGATTATGCATGATGCATGCACAATCAGCCTTAGTGACCATTTAACTCCTTGGGAATTGATTGAAAAGCGTATTGATGCAGCTGCTAAAGCTGATTTTGTTATTACTCTTTATAATCCTAAAAGTGGTCGCCGAACAAGACAAATACAAGAAGCGCAACGGATTTTATTAAGCTATCGTTCACCATTAACACCTGTTGGACTTGTGAAAAGTGCGTATCGTGACAGACAGCATATCGTGATTACCGATCTTGAGCATATGCTCGAGTTTGATATCGGAATGCTTACAACGGTTGTGATTGGGAATTCATCGACATTTTTATATGACAATAAAATGATTACGCCAAGAGGTTATCAACGTAAATATACGTTAAATACCACTGAGCAGAGATTAAGACCACATGAGCGTCTTCGACATGAAAACGAACCATGGGCATTACATAAAGGTATTAACGATATGCCACCAACTAAAAAAGTAAAAGCTACGAAAGAAAAAGAAAGCTCTTTGCAACTTGCTTTAGAAGCGTTGCAAAAAGTTAAGGGCAACACAGGTCCTTCTGTTAACGAAGAAAAGTCTCAACATTCTGTAAACAACCCGATTACATCGATTTTCGAGTTAGCCGTCGCCCTGGTATTGCAAATAAAAAATTCACTCCAAAACAGATGATGACTCTTGCAGAAGTGACCGGGGACGATGGTTCAATGGAGTATACACCACATCATCAAATTCTTTTACGAATTCCGACGTGCGAACCGGAAGTGATCACCGAAAAACTTAAAGAAGTTGGGTTTTTATTAGAACCGATCGGTGATGTTTTTCAAATCAAGGCTTGTGATTTTTGTGAAGGAGAAAAGAAAGATTCCATTCCATATGCAGAGGAGCTTCATGAAAAGTTAAGCGGAAATTTAGATTTACCAAAAGAATTAAAGGTAGGATTTAACGGCTGTGGAATGGCATGTTTTGGTGCTGTGAATGAAGACATCGGAATTATTTTTCGAAAAGGAAAATTTGATTTGTTTTTAGGAGCCAAAACAGTCGGTAGAACAGCTCATCCTGGTCAACCGGTTGCTGAAGGGATAGAGCCTGAAAAAATCGTCGAAGTGATCCAAAATATTGTTCATGAATATAAGGAAAAAGGGCATCCAAACGAAAGATTTTTCAAGTATTTTAAACGTGTTGGTAATGTTCAAGGCTATTCATATAGGGACATGAGTCCAAAAATTGAAATTGAACCAGCTCCGTGCGGAGATTAATAAGGATAGGGGAGAATAGTATGAAAGCAATTTTACTCGTTGGACATGGAAGTCGAGATCATGAAGGAAACGACCAAGTAAGACAAACAATTGAAGAGCTAAAGCCACAATTAGAATCGGATCTTTTAGTGGAAACCTGCTTTTTAGAGTTCGAACGACCAACTATTAATCAAGGTATTCAAACATGTGTAGAAAAAGGGGCAACTAGTGTTTTTGTCATTCCACTCATGCTACTTGCAGCAGGACATTCTAAAATCCATATACCAGCAGCGATTGATGAAGCGAAGGAAAAGTATCCTCATGTATCATTTACGTATGGAAGACCTTTTGGAATACATGAAGAAACAATGGAGATTTGTAAAAGCCGCTTAGAAGAAGTTGGCGAGAAAATCAACGAAGAAGATCCTGAAACAGCTGTTATTTTGTTAGGTCGCGGCGGCAGTGATCCTGATGCAAACAGTGATTTATATAAAATTACAAGACTTTTATGGGAAAAGCTACATTATAAGTTTGTTGAACCTGCTTTTATGGGTGTAACAGATCCGTTAATTAAAGAAGGCGTTGAACGCTGTGTGAAATTAGGCGCAAAGAGAATTGTCATTTTACCTTATTTTCTATTTACCGGTATTTTAATTAAACGTTTAGAAAATATGATTGAAGAGTTTCAACAAGAGTTTCCTGAGGTTGAATTCAAGCTTGCCGGCTATTTTGGTTTTCACTCAAGACTTAAAACAATTATAAAAGATCGAATCCAAGAAGCGTTGCAAGGTGAAGTGAAAATGAACTGTGATACATGTGTGTACCGAATTGAGGCAATGGAACATATTGATCATCATCACCACCATGATCACGATCATGATCACGGACACCATCATCACCACCATGATCACGATCATGACCACGAGCACCATCATCATGACCATGACCATGAGCATCACCATGAGCTTGAGGTTCAAAAACGATGATTCTCTTTTTAGCCGGTACAAGTGATGCTAGAGCACTAGCATTAACCGTGAAAGATGCAGGATACAACATTCTTACAACAGTTGTCACAGAGAATGCAGGCAAAGAAATGCAAAAGGTCGGCTTAGATGTGTATGTAGGAAGGCTTACAGATCAAGATTTTACAGCGATGATTAAAGAACAAGGCTTTCAAGCAATTGTAGATGCTAGTCATCCTTTTGCAGAGGAAGCTAGCAAAAATGCACTCTTGGGGGCAAAAGCTGCAGGAGTTCCATATATCCGTTATGAGCGAGAGTCTCAAGTCTACGAACAAAATGGGATTGTGATGGTTGAAAGCTATGAGGAGGCAGCAGAGGTTGCTGCCGAGAAAAAAGGTGTAATTTTGCTAACAACAGGGAGTAAAACGCTTGAAACTTTCACTCGTAGATTACTAGATCAACCAGATACACGTGTTATCGCACGGATGCTTCCAAGAAAAGATAATATGGAAAAATGTGAAAAGCTTGGCTTTCCTCAAAAAGACATCGTCGCGATTCAAGGTCCGTTTTCAAAAGAATTTAATGCAGCTCTTTATAAACAGTACGGAGTAACAACGATGATCACAAAGGAAAGCGGCAAAGCAGGTTCTGTTGATGAGAAATTAGAAGCAGCTCTGGAGCTTGGTATTGAGACAATTATGATTAAAAGACCAAAAATTCAATATGGTCATGCTTATTCTGACTTTGAAGGAGTACTCAGCCATATTAACAGAATAGTTGATGAAAAAATGGAGGAATAGAAGATGATGGATTTTAAAACAGAATTCAAACCACTTACCGTTCAGCCTCAAGAAATTGAGGGAATTAGTTTTCAAATGATTGATTCAGAGTTTGGTAATCATAACTTTACTGAAGAGCAATATAAGGTCGTACAACGTGTTGTACATGCCTCCGCTGATTTTGAATTAGGTCATAGCATGCTATTTCATGATAAAGCAGTTCAAGCTGGTATTGATGCAATTCGTAATGGTGAACAAGTATATGCGGATGTTCAAATGATTTTAGGCGGCGTCAGTAAACCTAGAATTGAAAAGCATGGTGGAGGTGTACATGTTTACATTTCAGATCCAGACGTCATGGAGGAAGCAAAGCGCCTAAACACAACTCGTGCGATTATTTCTGTTAGAAAAGCGATTAAACAGTTTGACGGAGGAATTTTTGCGATTGGTAATGCACCAACAGCTCTACTTGAATTGATTCGGTTAATTAAGGAAGGTGAAGCTAAACCGAGTCTAGTTATTGGTTTACCTGTTGGTTTCGTATCTGCGCCGGAATCAAAAGAAGAATTAGCAAAATTAGACGTACCATTCATTACGAATGTAGGTAGAAAAGGTGGTAGTACCGTTACGGTTGCAGCGTTAAACGCAATCTCTCTTCTTGCAGATAAGGAATAAACGATGAACGGAAAAACCAAAAAAAAGACAAAAGTGAAATGCGCTCCGGCTATACAACAGGTGCATGTGCAACGGCGACGACCAAAGCCGCCTTACTTGCATTAATTACAGGTGAAGCTCAAATGGAGAGCACGATTTATTTACCTGTTGGAAAATTTGCGACATTTGTCATGGAAAGCTGCACGGTAGAAGAAAACGTTGCTGAAGCCGGAACAATTAAAGATGCCGGAGATGATCCAGATGCAACACATGGAGCACTGATCCAATCGACTGTTTCATGGAGTGAAACACCAGGCATCACACTAGATGGCGGAATCGGCGTTGGTCGGGTCACAAAAGAAGGTCTTCCTGTCCCAGTTGGTGAAGCTGCGATAAACCCTGTACCAAGAAAAATGATTCTTGAAACTGCAGCGGAGGTCCTCCAAAACCATAACATTTCAAGAGGAATTATGATCATTATTTCTGTTCCTGATGGTGAGAAAATGGCCGAAAAAACATTAAACAAACGACTTGGTATTATTGGTGGAATCTCCATATTAGGAACAAGAGGTACTGTTATTCCATTTTCAAGCTCCGCTTATATGGCGAGTATTGTTCAAGCGGTTAGTGTTGCAAAAGCAAGTGAATGTGAGCATGTTGTGATTACAACGGGTGGCCGCAGTGAAAAGTATGCGATGCAGCAATATCCGGAGCTTCCTGAAGAAGCCTTTATTGAAATGGGTGACTTTGTTGGATTCACTCTTAAGCAGTGTAAAAAACAAGGAATCAAGAAAGTTTCTCTTGTTGGGATGATGGGGAAATTTTCAAAGGTAGCTCACGGTGTGATGATGGTTCATTCAAAAAGTGCACCAGTTGATTTTGATTTTCTCGCAAATGTTGCTGTTGCTGCTGGTGTAAAAGATGAAAAATTAATTGATGAAATAAAGCAAGCCAATACTGCATCACAAGTTGGAGATTTGATGGCAGAGAATGGTGTCGATGATTTTTTCACCATACTTTGTGAAAATTGCTGTCTTTCAGGTTTAAAAGAAATTGGCGGCGGAATCTCAATAGAAACGAGTTTGTACACGATGAAAGGTGCATTGCTTGGAAAGGCAGGTAAACATGACGGAGAAAATGAAAGTAATTGGAATCGGTGATGATGGCAAACAAAGCCTGCTTCCAGTTTATGAAAAATGGATTTACGAGAGTGATCTTCTCGTAGGAGGAGAACGACAGCTATCATTTTTCAAAGATTTTACTGGTGAAAAGAAAGTCATAAAAGGTGGTCTTTCTTCACTCGTAAGTGACTTAAAAAGGGAAAACCGTAAAATTGTTGTCCTTGCATCAGGTGATCCTCTTTTTTATGGAATAGGGAGTTATCTTGCAAAAAAACTGGATGTTGAAGTTTATCCTTATTTAAGCTCTTTACAACAAGCCTTTGCTAGAATGAATGAAAGTTGGCAGGATGCCGACATCACTAGTCTACATGGCAGAAGTATAAAAGGTCTTGTGCAAAAAATTAATGGAAAAGAAAAAATTGCTCTTCTAACAGATGAGGAGAATAAAGCTCTTCTCAGATTGCTCGCTATCTACGTTCCTTTGGAGTTTCAGAATATAAGGCATTTGTTGCTGAAAACCTTGGTGGGGAACAAGAGCGCTGTGCTTTTTACAGTTTAGAAGAACTTGAGAATATGGAGTTTTCTCCACTTAATATTGTTATTTTGAAAAAAACATCGAAAGTGAAATCTTGGACTATAGGCATTGATGATGAAGAATTTCATCAAAGAAAGCCTGAAAAAGGTCTTTTAACTAAAAAAGAAATAAGAACACTTAGCTTAAGTGAATTAAAGCTTTCAAAAAACAGTGTTGTGTGGGATATCGGTACTTGCACAGGTTCTGTTGCCATTGAGGCTTGTTTAATTGCAAATGAAGGACAAGTATTTGCCATTGAAAAAAATGATCACGACTTAGAAAATTGTCGGTTAAATATGCGGAAATTCAGAACAGATTTTACGGTTGTTCAAGGAAAAGCTCCCGAACACTTAGAAGCATTCCCTAATCCAGATGCTATTTTCATTGGTGGAACAGCTGGTGGCATGGAAGAAATTCTTTCAGTTTGCTGCTCACGACTTAACAAGGGTGGAAGAATTGTGCTAAATGCAGTCACCATTGAAAATTTATATCAAGCGGTTGAAGGTTTCAAGCGTAACGGTTTTGAGGTCAACATAACACTCTCACAAATTTCTAGAAGTAAACCAATATTAAATCTTACGCGTTTTGACGCGTTGAACCCGATCTATATTATCACAGCACAACATAAGGAAGGGGAATAAAAGAATGGTAGGAACTCTTTATGGCTTGGGCGTTGGACCTGGAGATCCAGAGCTTTTAACGGTAAAAGCTTTTCGAACATTAAAAGAATCACCAGTGATCGCCTATCCGAAAAAAGAAAGGGCAGCAAAAGCTACGCCCATCGCATAATTGATGTATACATAACACCAGGGGAAAAGGAAATGTTAGGCCTTGTGTTTCCTATGACAAAGGATCCGGAGATTTTAGAACGCGAATGGTCACATACGGTTGATCTTGTCTGGGATAAGCTGAAAACAGGCAAGGATGTTGCATTTGTTACAGAAGGTGATCCTCTTTTATATAGTACGTTTATTCATATGATGAATCTTGTGAAAGAACGCTACCCAGAAGTGAATATTCAAACCGTTCCCGGTATTTCTTCCATAAATGGCGCAGCTTCACGATTAGGCATCGCACTAGCAGAGGGCGATGATCATGTGGCAATTATTCCTGCAAGAGATGACTATGAAGCAATGAAAAAAGCAATCGTCGAAAATGATTGTGTTATTTTCATTAAAGTAGCGAAAGTGATTGATTTAATGCTAAAAATTCTACGTGAATTAGATCTACTCGAAAAAGCATCTGTTGTAACAAAGGTAACATCGGATGAAGAAATCATCTGGGACATTCGTGAACTAGATCGTGCAGAGCTGGAATATTTAACGTTAATGGTGGTGAGAAAATAATGAAAATCACAATTATAGGAGCCGGTCCGGGAGATCCTGATTTAATTACGGTCAAAGGCTTAAAGCTTCTTCAAGAAGCTGATGTTGTCTTATATGCAGATTCATTAGTAAGCAGTGAATTGATCGAGAAGGCAAAGTCTGATGCGGAAGTAATTAAAACAGCTGGCATGCATTTAGAGGAAATGGTTGAGGTGATGGTTGATCGCGTCCAAGAGGGTAAAAAGGTCGTGCGTGTTCATACAGGTGACCCGGCAGTATATGGTGCGATTATGGAGCAGATTGCGATTTTAAATAAACAAGATGTTCACGTTGAAATCATTCCTGGAGTAAGCTCGGTTTTTGCTTCAGCTGCAGCTTTAGGTGCTGAGTTAACAATTCCTGAGTTAACACAAACGGTTATTCTTACCCGTGCAGAAGGGAGAACACCTGTTCCTGATGCCGAGAAATTAAAGGATTTAGCGAAACACAACTGTACAATTGCACTATTTTTAAGTGCAACACTTACAAAAAAAATTGTGAAAGAATTTTTAGATGCAGGCTGGAGCAAGGATACACCAGTTGGGGTCGTGTACAAAGCAACATGGCCAGATCAAAAAATTGTTCGTTCCACACTTGAGCATCTTGATGATGATATGCGCACAAACGGCATCCGTAAACAAGCAATGATTCTAGCAGGCTGGGCACTTGATCCAGACATTCATCATAAAGATTTTAAATCAAAGCTTTATGATAAAGCGTTCACTCATGGCTATCGTAAAGGAGTGAAAGAATGACGCTCGTCTTAGAAGAAGGAAAAATTTTGGATCTAAAGCAAACAGGTCAATATGCTGTGATTGCCATTACAAAGCATGGAGTGGAGTTAGCTCGTCATCTTACTGCTAATTTTCATCAAACTGACTTGTATTATATGAGCAAATTTGAAAAAGGAGACGAAGATGACCGGAATATTACTCTTTTTGAGGGAAATGTCCGCATGCTGCTTCCAACCCTTTTTCAAACATATAAAGGTATCATTATGATCATTTCTTTAGGAGCTGTTGTTCGAATGATTGCTCCTATTTTAAAAGATAAAAAAACAGATCCGGCTGTTGTTGTTATAGATGATAAAGGCAATCATGTTATCAGTGTTCTTTCAGGTCATTTAGGTGGGGCCAATGAGCTAACAAGAGAAGTGGCTGAATTATTAAAAGCAACACCGGTTATTACCACAGCATCTGATGTTCAAAAAACCATTCCAGTTGATTTATTTGGAAGTCGGTTCGGCTGGGTATGGGAGAGCGCAGAAAAATTAACACCTGTTAGTGCTTCTGTTGTAAATGAAGAGCATGTTGCCATTGTTCAAGAATCAGGTGAAAAAGAATGGTGGACATATGATACTCCTCTACCAGAAACATTAAAAATTTATCAGAATATTCAAGACGCAATCTCGTCAAAGCCTCAAGCAGCACTTGTTGTGACACACCGAAACCTAACAGAAGCTGAAAGTGTAATCTTACAAAATGGGGTTCTTTACCGACCAAAGGTTCTCGTTCTTGGTATTGGGTGTAATCGGGGCACATCAAAGGAAGAAATTGAACAGGTGATTGAGGAAACATTGCAGGAGTTACAGTTTTCGCTGAAAAGTGTGAAAGCAATTTGCTCAATTGATTTGAAAAAAGATGAACAAGGCATTATTGATGTTGCACAGAAACATCAATGGGAATTTACCTGTTATTCGGCTGAAGAACTCAATTCTGTACAGATTGAGCTTCCTTCAGAAACTGTCTATAAATTTACAGGTGCATACGGAGTTAGTGAACCGGCTGCCCGCTTATATAGTGGGGCATCATCACTTTCACTAACAAAGAAAAAATCAGGAAATGTAACGATTTCTGTTGCCGTTATTCCTTATTAGAGAGGTGGAGGTTAGGTGACTGAACGTAGAATTGTCATTGCTGGAACCGGTAGTGGTGTTGGAAAAACAACGCTAACAATTGGGTTAATGTCAGCATTAAGAAAAAAAGGCTTAACAGTGCAAGGCTTTAAATGCGGACCAGATTATATTGATCCCTCTTATCATACAGCTGTTACAAACCGTGTTTCTCGAAATCTTGATAGCTGGATGCTGTCAGAAGAAAAGGTGCTAGACATCTTTTCTCATGGAAGTAAAGGCGCAGACATCTCCATTATGGAGGGTGTGATGGGGTTTTATGATGGAAAAGACCCACGAACAAACGTAGGAAGTACAGCCGAAATTAGTATGATCACAGAAAGCCCTGTTTTGTTGGTCGTTAATTGTGCAAGTATGGCTCGAAGTGCTGCGGCAATTGTTAAAGGATTTCAAATGCTTTCTGAAGGTCCTAATATCGTGGGTGTTATTGCAAATAAAGTTGGAAGTGAAGGTCACTTTAAGCTTGTCAAAACAGCAATTGAGCAGGAATGTGATGTTCCTGTTATCGGATATTTAAAAAGAGAAAATGATATTGAAATACCTGAACGACATCTCGGCCTTATTCCTTCCATTGAAAGAGGAGAATTAGATTCTTTCTTTGACAAATTAGGTGAATTGGTACTCGAAACCGTCGACATTGACAGATTGCTTACTTTATCTGAAGCAGAACCAATTCAACATAAATCAATCTCTTCTCTTTTCGATAAAAAGAAAGCAACTTCAGTAAAGATTGCTGTAGCAAAAGATGCCGCCTTTAATTTCTATTATCCTGAAAATCTCGAAATCTTGGAAACTCAAGGTGCTGAGCTCCTATATTTTTCACCACTTGCAAATGAAGCATTACCTGAAGGTGCAGATGGTCTCTACATTGGTGGTGGTTTTCCTGAGGAATTTGCTAGTGAGCTTTCTGAGAACAATGCAGCAAAGTCATCCATAAAGAAGGCGATTGAGCAAGGTTTACCAACACTTGCTGAATGTGGTGGATTTATGTATTTAACAAATTCCATTGAAACAAGTGAAGAAAATCGTTATGAAATGGTTGGAGTCATCTCAGGTGAAGTCAAAATGCACACAAAAAGAGTGGCATTAGGCTACCGAGATATTACTGGTCGAAAAGGAAATTTCCTTATCAATGAAAATCAAAAAGCACGAGGTCATGAATTTCATTATTCAACTTTTGAACCACACTCTGACGTTACGCATGCTTATGAAACAAAAGGCATGAGAGGAACTAAGCTTGAAGGCTGTTTAACTCATAATCTTGTTGCAGGGTACACACATTTTCACTTTGCTTCTTGTCCTGAAATGGTCGAGAACTGGATCACCTTTTGTAAGGAAATCAAAGCATATGGGTAAGGGTGTGCCAATCATGTTTCAGGGAACGCATTCTGATGCAGGAAAAAGTGTGATTGTCACAGCATTTTGCCGAATTTTTGCACAAGATGGATATAAAACAGCACCATTTAAATCGCAAAACATGGCATTAAATTCATATATTACGATCGATGGAAAGGAAATCGGACGGGCTTCAAGGTGTGCAGGCTGAAGCCGCTTTTATTCAAGCAACAACGGATATGAATCCGATTTTAATCAAACCAAACCGTGATTATGAATCGCAAATTGTTGTTCATGGAAAGCCTATAAAAACATGCAAGCTGGGGAGTATCGAAAAGCGTTTTTTCAAAAAGGCTTAGCATTAATTCAAGAATCACTCACAAATCTTACGAATACATACGACCGAATTGTGATAGAAGGTGCCGGAAGTCCTGCTGAAATCAATTTAAATGATCGTGAGCTTGTAAATATGCGGGTAGCCCGAATGGCAAACGCTCCAGTTGTATTAATTGGTGATATTGAAAAAGGCGGCGTTTTTGCTAGTTTAGTTGGAACACTTCAACTTCTGGATCGTGAAGATCATGATCGAGTCATTGGAGTAATCATTAACAAATTTCGAGGAGATGTTCGCCTTTTAGAGCCGGGACTTAAGTGGTTTGAAGAATATTCAGGTAAAAAGGTATTAGGAGTAATTCCGTATATCCCTCATCTTAACATCGATGCCGAAGACTCCGTTGTTTTAAATCAATATACTTCAGCGGTAAATGAAGAAAAAGAAATAGATATTGCTGTTATTCAGTATCCAAAAATTTCAAACTTTACTGATATTGATCCATTTTTTCATGAACAGGATTGTCATGTGCGATTTGTTACGAGAAGTCATCAGGTGAAAAATCCGGATATTGTCATCTTACCAGGAAGCAAAAACACAATAGAAGATTTCAAGTTTCTTAAAGAAAGTGGAATTGCTCAAAAAATAGTAGAGCTACATGAAAAGAAGCAAACTCATATTATCGGTATTTGTGGTGGATATCAAATGCTAGGTTTAAAGATTACGGATCCTGAAGGAATTGAATCATCACACCATGAGATGGAAGCCAAGTCTGCTTCCGCTACGTACCACAATGAAAAAGGATAAAACAACCGTGCTGTCAGAAGGACACTTACATTTTAACGATCAATCCTATCATGTAAAGGGGTATGAAATCCATATGGGGGCAACAAATGTAAGTGGCGACTTTTCACCACTTATTCAGCTGTCTGATTCAGTTGATGGATGTAAAACAAGTGATGAGCGGGTGATGGGCACGTACTTTCACGGTGTTTTTCATAACGATGATTTTCGAAAAGGGTATTTAAATGCGGTTCGTATTAGTAAAGGATTAACACCTATAGAAGAAAGAATTTCATTTAACCAGCTTAGAGAGGAAGCATTTGATCTATTAGCTGATCATGTGCGAAACCATGTTGATCTTACCTTCATTCAACATGAAATGGAAAGATTTTATCAAAGGAGTGTAAAAATTGATTCACACATATAATGACATTCCACCTCTTGATAAACGAGTAGGAAAAAGGGTTCGTGCCTATATCGACACATTAACAAAACCCCCCGGTAGTCTTGGACGATTAGAAGCAATTGCGATTGAGCTAGCCGAAATGACTGGTAAGCCTTTTCCAACTGTCACACCACCAGGGGTTATTATATTTGCCGCTGATCATGGTGTAACAGAAGAAGGGGTATCTGCATTTCCTCAAAATGTTACAGCTCAGATGGTTCAAAACTTCTTAAACGGTGGTGCAGCGATAAATGTGTTTTCACGACAAATTCAAGCGATGTTTGAAATTGTGGATGTAGGTGTTGCCGAAGATATTGAATCAAGTGAACTTGTTCAAAAAAAGGTAAGGTACGGAACAGCTAATTTTTGTAAGCAAGATGCTATGACAAGACAAGAAGCTGAAAAAGCCATTGAAATTGGCTATGAACGAGCACAAACAATGATAGCAAAAGGGATAAAATGCTTAATTGTTGGCGAAATGGGAATTGGGAACACCACGGCTAGCAGCGCCATTCTTTCCGTGATTCTTAATCAAAATTTAGATGAACTTGTTGGAATCGGAACAGGTATTTCAGAAGAAGGACGCAAAGTAAAACAACAGGTCATTGAACGAAGTATCAAAGCTCGTCAACCTAATCCAAATGATCCACTCGATGTTCTGTCAAAGGTTGGAGGATTAGAAATAGCAGCAATGGCAGGTGCGATGCTGGCTGCGGCGGAAAATCGGATTCCGATTCTTGTTGATGGATTTATTTGTTCAACAGCGGCTGTTATTGCCAAATGTATTCACCCAACTGCAGCCGACTATATGTTCATCGGTCATCGCTCAGTCGAAAAAGGTCACAGTAGGGCTATTCGTTTTTTAGAAAAAGAACCACTTCTTCAATTAGGTTTGCGGTTAGGAGAAGGATCTGGAGCTGCTGTTGCTTTTCCCATTTTACAATCATCAACAAACATGCTAAATGAGATGGCTACATTTCAATCAGCGGGAATATCCAACAAGAATGAAAAAAGAAGAGAGGGAGAATTTTGACCAAAGGAACCGTGTATCTGGTAGGAGCAGGACCTGGGGATCATAAATTAATTACCGTCTACGGATTAGAATGTATCCAAAAATCAGATGTGATTTTATATGATCGCTTAGTAAATAAAAGATTGTTAGACCACGCAAAGCCTGAGGCAGAACTCATTTTTTGTGGAAAGCTTCCTGGAAAGCATGAACTTATTCAAGAGCAAATCAATGATCTGCTTGTAGAAAAATCATTACAAGGGAAAGTTGTTACTCGTTTAAAAGGAGGCGATCCCTCTGTATTTGGACGTGTCGGAGAAGAAGCAGAGGTACTAGCCGAACAAAATATTAAGTTTGAAATTGTGCCTGGAATCACATCAGGAATTGCTGCACCTACATATGCGGGAATTACCGTCACACACCGGGATTATGCTTCATCATTCGCTATTGTAACAGGCCATGGTCGGGCAGAAAAGAAACAGGACAGTATTAATTGGTCAGCTCTTGCACAAGGAATTGATACAATTGCTTTTTACATGGGTGTTGGAAATTTACACTATATATGCGAAAAGCTTATTGAAAATGGCAAAAACAGTCACACACCTGTTGCGGTCATCCAGTGGGGAACAACAGAGAAACAGCGAACGGTTACTGGCACATTAAATACAATTGAAGAAATCGTTAAGAAAGCAGGAATTGAACATCCATCCATCATCATTGTTGGTGAAGTTGTTAACCTCCGTGAAAAGATTAAATGGTTCAATGAAATGGAAGCTTCAAGTAATAACGAGGAGGAGAAGTATGTCAATCATTAGTGAGTTAAAAACACGTCGAGCAATACGAGATTACCGTGATCAAGATGTAGAAGATGAAAAAATCAATGTGCTGCTAGAAGCGGCAACATGGGCTCCAAACGACCGAATGAGAGAGCCATGGAGTTTTTATGTGATCAAGGGTGAGGCAAAAGACAGATATGAAGCTCTTGCTAAGGAATATTTAGAGGAACGATTTCCAACGAAGCCACATTTAGTTGAAAGTTCTATTAAAGTGTTAACCTCAACACCTGTTCATATCGTTGTCACTTCTGATGTTGTACCAGGAGATGATGACGCTACAAAAGATAATGAATATGCCGTTTGTTGTGCGATTCATTCCATGTGGCTTGCTGCCAAAGAGCTTGGACTTGGTTTTGTTTGGCGTACAAGAGGTGTTGGTCTTGTTCATGATGAGCGCCTTCATCAATTTATCGGTGCACCGGAAAACAAAAAGGTGATTGGAAACATTTTTATCGGATATCCGAATGAAGACTCTCTCCAAAAAATGAAAGAACCAAAAAGAACGTCATATGAAGAAAAAACAATTTGGTTGTAGAGATAAACGAACCAAACGAGGGGGAGCTTATGAGTCAATCAAAGCAACGTGGCCTTATGCTCGTTTATACAGGTAATGGGAAAGGGAAAACAACCGCAGCACTTGGTCTTGCCATCCGAGCAACAGGACGTGGAAAAAAAGTGCTCATCATTCAATTTATTAAATCTCCAACACGTACATATGGAGAAAAGCTTCAGTTTGACAAAATTGGCATTGAAATGCATCAAACAGGGATTGGGTTTACTTGGACTAAAACACCAGAAGAGCACCGCGAAGCATTAAAAAAAGCATGGCTTTTACCAAAGAAAAAATTGCATCTAATTCTTATGATGTTGTGATTTTAGATGAGCTAAATAATGCTTTAGCCATTGAAAAATTTCCAATTGAGGATGTTCTTCCACTTCATGAGGTCGTAGATTTGATAAAATCTCGTCCGGAGCATATGCATTTGATTGTTACTGGACGCTCTGCTAAAGAGGAAATCATTGCTGAAGCTGATCTAGTTACAGAAATGAAGGAAGTTAAACATTACTATCACGAGGGCATACCTGCAGTGAAAGGAATTGAATTTTAATGACTGTATTGGAGCAATTTGGTCACGGAGGAGATCTACTCACTGCAGCAAATATATTTGGGCTTGAAGGAAAGCAGGTACTCGATTTTAGTGCAAATATTAATCCTTTGGGTCCACCACAGTCAGTAATGGAGGGCTTAAAAAGTCAGCTTGAAAGCATTATCCATTATCCTGATCCCGGCCAACGAAAACTAAAAAGTAAACTTGAAGAAAGCCTATCCGTTCCATCTTCTCAGCTCGTCATAGGAAATGGGGCTGCCGAATGTATGGCTCTTGTCCTGCTTGCCCTTAAACCTGAAACTGTAGGGGTTGTTTATCCTTGTTTTTCAGAGTATGAACAGCTTTCAAAAGCATTTGGTGCAAAAGTGGAGGGATGTTACGGAAGAGTTGAGCACGATTTAAAGCCTGATATGGTAGAACTTTTAAGATTAATAAGCAAAGTGAATCTGCTGTTTATCGGACATCCTAATAATCCCTCAGGTACAGTCTATACATTGGATGAGTTAAAACAAATTGCAGATTCAGCTGAAAAATCAAATACGTATGTCGTGATTGATGAAGCATTTATTGACTTTTTAGCTAATGGATCGGATCTTACTCTACTTCCTTATCTAGAAAACTATCAACATATGATCATTGTTCGGTCGATGACAAAGTTTTACGCCATTCCAGGTCTTCGCCTAGGTTACGCAATCGCGAGTTCTGAGATTATTGGAAAAATGGTCGTAAAACAAGTGACTTGGAGCGTAAATCAACTAGCCCTAATAGCTGGGGAATATTGCTTAAACGAAAAAGCATATGCTGACGAAACAATCACTCTTATTACGGAACAAAGAGAGTATGTTAAATCAAAAATTGAACGTGAACTAGGATGGTACGTTTTTGACGGACATGCTAATTATTTATTAGTTCGATCTCAAAAAAACATGGGAGCACATGATCTTCAATGGAAACTCGGACAAAAAGGGATTTTAATAAGATCCTGTTCTATGTATAAAGGATTAACAGAACATGATTTTCGCATCGCTATTAGATCTCAAGAAGAAAACAATGTGCTACTAGATGCATTAATAGATGTGAAGCTTAAAGGATGTGAAAATGGATGACCATGACCTTTATAACCGGAGGAATTCGTTCAGGTAAAAGTGAGTATGCAGAACGCTTGGCTAATGAAAGTACAAATGTCTTATATGTAGGATTTGGTGTAATAACAGATGATGAAATGCAACAGCGAATTGAAGTTCATCAAAAACGTCGCCCTAATCACTGGGGGTTACTATCAAACCCTACTGAATTACCTATCTTTGGATCTACTAATGAAGATAACGAAGCTATTTTAGTTGATTGTTTGTCAACATGGTTAGCAAACCGCTGTATGAGCATCCCTGAAGAAGAATTAAAATCAAAAGACCATCAGGAAACGATTTTATTAGAGTTACAAAGTTGGCTAGAGCAAATCAAGCAGCTTACAGAACACGTTATTATTGTTTCAAGTGAAGTAGGTTTAGGAGGAGTGGCCTTGTATCGTTTAGGAAGATTTTATCAAGATGTGCTCGGTAAAATGAATCAATTAACTGCCGAAGCAGCTGATGAAGCATTTGCCGTTATGTCAGGGTTGCCATTGCGCTTGAAATGATCAAGGCCTTTTTATCTGCTCTCTCATTTTTAACAAGAATACCAGCTCCATCTTCTCAATTATCGAGTAAAGATTGGCAAAAAAGTGTGATTTTTTATCCGCTGGTTGGACTTCTAATCGGTATGATTATAGCTTTAGGTTCTGTATTACTCGTTGAGGTTTTTCCACTCACAATTACAGCTTTTTTCCTCTTAGTGTTATGGATCTGGATAACAGGAGGTCTCCATCTTGATGGGTGGATGGATTTGGCTGATGGACTGGGGAGCAATCGTTCTCGTGAGATCATGCTTGAGATTATGAAAGACAGCCGGGTCGGTGCAATGGGTGTGATTGCAGCCATTTTATTAATGATAGGAAAAGGAATGGCGATCTACGAATTGCTTTCTATGAATCTTACCTTCCTCTTCATTTTTTCACCTTTGTTTGCTCGTTTGGTGCTCATATGTTCGATAAAGGCTTTTCCTTATAAAAAGGAAGGTGGATTAGGTGAAGGTCTTCAACGTTACTTAACAATTCCTGTTATCGTCTTAAACCTAGCATTTGTTTTAGCTATAACATTCTTTTTACTTAGCTTTCATGGTCTCATTTTATTTATCTTATCTGTTATCGTTAGTACGATTTTTGTTTTGTATGTTTTTAAAAAGCTAGGGATGTTAACGGGAGATTGTTACGGGGCCATCATCGAATGGAGTGAATGTGTCTCATTATTTTTGGCGATTGCGATTTGGAGGTTGTTTTAAGGTGAAAATGATTCTTATAAGACATGGTGAAACAAACGAAAATGCAGCTGGACGCTATTTAGGTCACTATGATGCACCTTTAAACAAATTAGGTCAGCAACAAATTCAAAGCTTAGCAAACAATCTCTTCCATACGCTTGGAAAAGAAAGTATCTCAGCACTCTACTCAAGTGACCTTTTGCGTGCAAAAGAGAGTGCACAAATAATCGGTGAAGCTCTTCAAATGAAACCAGCTGCAAATGCTGCACTAAGAGAGCTTTCATTTGGTAAGTGGGAATGTAAAACCTATGATGAAATCATGTCTGAAGCACCTATGCTTGTAACAAATTGGATCAATGATCCTTTTAAACTCGCTCCACCTGATGGGGAAACGCTTGATGAGCTTGGGTTACGTGTTTCTGATTGGTTCAAACAAGTACTTTGTCAGCACACCCCTAATGACATCATTTTGATTGTTAGTCATCAAGGTCCTATACGCTGGCTTTTGAGCCATTATTATTTAGGGAATTCAACAAAGTATTGGGATGTAGAAGGCGTAAAGCATGGTAGCGGGGTTTTACTGGAATTTGATCAACAAATAGAAAAAATAATATCAGTACAAAAAATAGGATGAAGTGAAAAACATGGCACAACCTTTTAAAAATCAACAGCATCACCACTCAAAAGTGTGGCCTGAACTCTCATTAAAACGTAGAGATGATCATTTAATCTTCCAATCAACTTTTCCGTTAGAATCTTTTAGCAGTGCAGTTTTCGGTGGTGGATTTCAAATGGCTACTCATTATTTCAACTGGCAAGTACCTCTCCAATATGCCTCTAATGATCCAGTGAAACAAATTGAGGAAAAAGTGAACTTTTGGGGATATCCAAAACAGCAAACAATTGGTCTTCAAACAGCAGCAAAAATTGAATTAGGATCTGTTCAGGAAATACACGGAGATGAATTTCGAATGGTTGTTTGTGTCACAGCTGGTGTAGGCAACAAGGCTAGAGCCGGTAAAAAGCGAAAAACATATTCTGCCTATCAGTATGGGACAATCAATACATTTATTTTTATAGATGGAAACTTAACTCATTCTGCTATGATCAATAGCATTATTACAGCTACTGAAGCAAAGGCTGCAGCTTTACAGGATTTACGTATTGTTGATGAAGCTGAAGAGGATGCTACAGGTACCACAACTGATTCGATTGTCATTGCCGCTACACAAGACCCTGCCTATCCTACCCATCAGTTTGCCGGTACAGCAACAACGATCGGCAATTCAATTGGGTGTTTAGTTTATGATGCATTAACTGAAGTCGTAACAAATTGGAGAGAGGAAGAAAAGCTTCGATGTTAACTACTTCTATTATTCTTGTTTTCTCTTATCTGGTTGATCGATTCGTTGGAGATCCACGAAACTTACCTCATCCTGTTATTTTTATAGGAAAAGGTATTAGCTTACTAGAAAAGCTGATTAGAAAAGTCTTTCATGATGAAAGGAAACTAAAGGTTGTTGGGTTACTTTTTCCGATTGTTATTGTTGGGTTAACCTACTTGCTTACTGCGATCGTTCTTATCATTGCTCATCAAATCAATAATTGGCTTGCGATATGTATAGAGGTATGGCTTATTTCTACAACCATTGCGACAAAAGGTTTAGCTGACGCCGGAAGGGATGTTTACAAGCCTTTACAAGAAAAAGACCTTCCTAAAGCAAGACAAAGCTTAGGCATGATTGTTGGACGAGATACCCATTCACTGGACGAAAACGAGATTAGCAGGGGAACCATTGAAACGGTTGCTGAAAATATTGTAGATGCGATTATCTCACCACTTTTTTATGCATTAATCGGCGGTGCTCCTTTAGCTATGGCATATCGAGCTGTTAATACACTAGATTCAATGGTGGCTTATAAAAATGAGAAATATCGAAATTTAGGGTGGGCCTCAGCTCGACTTGATGATCTTTGTAACTATATTCCGGCTCGAATAACAGCTGTCCTTATTCTTGCTGCTTGCTGGATTACACGTCTTGATATTCGGGGAGCATGGAGTAGCATCAAAAATGATGCAAAACTACATCCTAGTCCTAATAGCGGAATACCAGAAGCAGCAGTTGCTGGGGCATTGGGTATTCAACTAGGAGGGACGAATTATTACAATGGCATTGCATCTCATCGAGCCAAAATGGGTGTTCCCAAGAGGAGAATTGAAGCAAATGATATTCTTCACACGATAAAAATCATGCATATTTCTTCGATAATAGGCTTGGTTATTTTCTTCATTTTGTCGATTTTCATTACTGTGTACGTATACTAGATTAAGAGGAAATTGAGGTTGTAAACATGCGGATTGGTTATGGAATATGTAATGGTACATTTGGAGAGCTAGTACAGGGAGTATATAACAAGCAGCCCTTTTTAATTACAATGCCAATTCCAGTACTAACAAGCAAATCCATATTTATTCCAAATGAAACAAAAACCATTATTGGTCATTCTTCCTATTCCAAAGCTGTTTTGGCCTGTAATAAGTTACTTTCTTTGTTTAATAAAAATGTCGGGGGAACGATAGATCTTGCTTCAAACATACCTAGAGGGAAAGGGATGGCAAGTAGTTCAGCAGACCTTGTTGCTGCGATGAAAGCAGTCGCGGATGGGTGTTTCATTGAGGTGAATAATAAAATTCTCTCTACAATTGCAACAGAAATTGAACCTACTGATGGAGTGATGTATGAAAATGTTGTTGCTTATAACTACAAAAACGGTAGCCTAATGGAATCGTTCGGAAACTTACCTCCATTTGATTTATTAGGAATTGATGTTGGTGGTTATATCGATACGATTCAATTCAACCAACAGCGTAAAATCTACTCGCGACAAGATCTGAAAGCTTTTCATCATGCCTTCCATTTAATTAAAACAGGAATACAGACTCAGAATTTAAGCTCCATTTGTCAGGCATCAACAATAAGTGCAAAGATAAATGAAAAAATTCTCCCTAAAAAGTACTTTGATGAAATGGAAAAAATAGCAGCTATCTGTCAAGGTGGTGTCGTTGTTGCACACAGCGGGACAATGATTGGTATCCTGTTTGAGCATGATCATCCATACAAAAACGATTGTTTGCTTCAATTTAAAAAGCTCGTTGATGATACTAAAGCAGTTCCGTTCTATTACAGTCATAAGAAGTTTGAAGTAAGGGATGAAAATCTCCATTTATATGTGAGGTGATTCTATTATGTTTTCTAAAGAAGAAAAAGAGGCTATTTATAAGGTTATTGAAACAAGAAGAGATGTTCGAAGCTTTAATCAAGATTCTGTTTCAATGGATGCTGTTAATCGAATTTTAGAAGCAGCCCACCATGCACCTTCTGTTGGTTTTATGCAGCCATGGAATTTTATCTTAGTGGAATCAGATGAGATCAAACAGAAACTAGCTTGGGCAGCAGATAAGGAAAGGCGAGCCCTTGCTATTCATTATGAAGAAGATGAGCGGGCATCCAAATTTCTCTCTCTTAAAATTGAAGGATTAAAAGAAGCTCCTTTAACAATTTGTGTAACATGTGATCCTACAAGAGGTGGCTCACATGTTTTAGGTCGTAACTCAATTCCGGAAACAGATATGATGTCAACAGCATGTGCGATTCAAAATATGTGGCTGGCTTCATGTGTAGAAGGATTAGCAATGGGCTGGGTTAGTTTTTATAAAAAGGCTGATGTGCGCGATATATTAGGTATTCCACCACATATTGATCCGGTTGCATTGATCTCGATTGGCTATACAGATGATTATCCGAAGGCACCAATCTTAGAATCGGCAAAATGGGAAAAAAGACGATCATTAGAAAAACTAATATATAAAGAATTATGGGGTAGTTCGTAATACATTCATAACAGGTGCTTTACTCGTAACTAGAAAAGTAAAGCTTAAATGGTAATCCGAGATCTTTGGTTGAGCCAGCCTGTTTGTTTTAATAGAAGCAAATGATGGACAACCATTCATTTTTTCTGTAGGAGGAAATTGGAATGAAAAGAAACTATAAGTGGGCACTTTTAATAGCTGTCTTAGGATTAACAAGTTATTTTTGGGTAAATTCATACAAAAGTGCCTATGCAATGCATATAATGGAAGGATTTTTACCAATTGGATGGGCTGTTTTTTGGTGGGCACTAACACTTCCGTTTATCATTTTTGGCTTAAAAAGTATCCAAAAAATGTGAGTGAACATCCTGAATTGAAAACAATGCTAGGTGTTTCCGGGGCATTTGCCTTTGTATTATCACCTAAAGATTCCGTCCGTAACGGGCAGCTGTTCTCATCCAACTGGAGTTGGTTTAGGTGCCGTTTTATTTGGCCCAACAGCGATGAGTGTCATCGGGACGATTGTTTTACTTTTTCAATCATTATTATTAGCACATGGTGGGTTAACAACTTTAGGAGCAAACGCTTTTTCGATGGCAGTTGTTGGCCCATTTATCGCATACGGTATCTATAAATTAGGAAGAAAAATGAAGCTGTCCTTTGCTGTATCTGTTTTTCTTGCTGCGATGCTAGGTGATTTAGGTACATACATTGTTACATCTGTTCAATTGTCACTAGCGTTTCCAGCTGAAGTTGGTGGATTTTTTGCTTCTTTTATTAAGTTTGCCGGTATTTTTGGTATCACACAAATCCCACTAGCAATAAGTGAAGGATTGTTAACAGTTATCGTGATGAATTTGTTAATAAAATACAATATGACTGAATTAACGCACTTACCTACTGTTAAGGAGGCAAGCTAAAGATGAAAAACTTATTGTTATTTTTACTTGTTATTTTATTAGCTATATTCCCTTTGTTTTTACAAAAAGATGCGGAGTTTGGCGGAGCAGATGGTCAAGCAGAAGAAATGATTGGGGAATTGGCTCCATCGTATGAGCCTTGGTTTTCATCGATTTGGGAACCTCCAAGTGGTGAAATTGAAAGCTTGCTTTTCTCGTTACAAGCAGCAGCAGGTGCTATTTTTATCGGTTATGTGATCGGTTTTGGACGAGCTAGAAAAAAATACTCGTCAAAAGAATAAAGGAGTTTGAATGTTAAAAATTGATCAGTACGCCTATATAAATGATCTGAAACACATTCACCCGGCTGAGAAAGTAGCGTTTGCGTTTGTTTTTTTGCTCTTTACGATTATCACGAAAAATAACAGCATTGGCTGCCTCACATTTATTATCATGAGCATAAGCGTTGTTTTTGCAGCTAAAATACCGTTATCTCAATATATAAAGCTTTTATTATTACCATCTTTATTTTTGCTAACAAGTATGATGACGATTGTGATTTCAGTTACTCCGATAAGCAGTATGGTAAATCCGCTTTGGCAAATAGAAATAGGATCTTGGTTTATCTATACTAGCTTAGCGAATTTGAAACAAGCCTTGGATCTAGGTACAACCGTGATGGCTAGTATAAGTTGCTTATACTTTCTGATTCTAACTACGTCCATCAACCAGATTCTGTGGGTATTAAAACAATTAAAACTTCCAATTTTATTCATTGAATTAGTTGGAATGACGTACAGATTTATCTTCGTACTTTTAGATAAAATGCATGAAATTTTTCTTGCGCAGTCAAGTAGACTAGGCTATCAAAATTATAAGGACTGGATCACATCAGTAGCTCAATTAATTGTTAGTCTTTTTATAAAATCCTCTCAATCTGCAAAAGAATTGCAAACAGCGATTGAAAGTCGTGGCGGTGAAGAGGGATTATATGATATTGAAATAGGAATGGCTATTAACCGGTCCCGATGTGCGGGGATTTTGGTAGTAGTGGTGGGGGGCTTCTCACTATTTCAATTTTAACAAGATAAATCTTAGATCGCAGAAATGAGGTGCCCTATGAAATCACCACTCGTTACACTAGAAGATGTTTCATATCAATATGGGGACGGAACAATAGCTTTAAACGATATCAAACTTTCAATTGAGCAAGGTAAGAAAATTGCTTTAATTGGAAATAATGGGGCAGGAAAATCCACCCTATTTCTACTCCTCAATGGTATTATTAAGCCTTCAAAAGGTTTCATTACATATAAAGGGAAAAAGATTACCTATAATCGAAAAGAAATCAAACAACTTCGTCAACGTGTTGGCATTGTCTTTCAAAACCCTGATTCCCAGCTTTTTTCATCAAGTGTATATGAAGACATCATGTTTGGGCCGAAAAATTTAGGATTACCACTTGATCTTGTGAAGCAAAAGGTGCAAGAGGTGATGAGACTAACAGAAACAGAATCACTAAAAGATAAACCACCACATTTTCTCAGCATTGGTCAAAAAAAGCGAGTCTCAATCGCTGGTGTGATGGCAATGGAGCCAGAGCTTATGATCTTAGATGAACCAACAGCTGGACTGGATCCTTATTACTCCAGAAAGATCATGGAATTACTTGGAACTCTTCATAGCCAGGATCGAACAATGATCCTGTCTACACATAATGTAGATCTTGCTTATGAATGGGCGGATGAGGTCATTGTGTTACATGATGGGGAGATTCTGTCTCAAGGAGCACCATATAATGTGTTTCAACAAATAAACGTTCTTCAGAAAAGTCACTTAGAAAAACCGTGGGTGATGGAGGTTTATGAAAAACTACTTGAAACGACAGGTGTAACATCAACCACTTATCCTTCAAAAAAAGCAGAATTTTTCGAAATGATGAAGAAATTGTTAAGCGATAAAACCCCTCCAATTAAAGAGGGGGTTTATTTATTTCTTTCCGAAAACAAATAAAATGCCATGAAAAATTAAAACAAATGAGAAAAATAAAACAGTAAGTTCGCCTAAAAAGATAACCAATTGACTAAGCGGAGCTAAAGGTTCACTTAAAGGTACATTAATTAAAGCAAAACCTGCAATCATACAAGCTAAAAATAAAAAAGGATGTCGATCAAACACCTAAAGCACTCCTTTTTGTTATTTATATGAATCAATTTCATAATGCATAATTGTTTACCCAAAAAACGGAGAAAATTTGTCTTAACGCTTGAGAAAAAGTTCGTTTTTTGATTGAAAGGCAATTTATTATGGAATTTACTCATACTAAAAAGATAAATTTTATTCCTTTCTATATCATATTTTTAATCTAACAGATTGTTCATAAATATTTTGGGGTGAAGCCATAAAGGAAAATTAGTAATTATACAATTTTTCCCTTTTGTTCATTCTATTCATTAAGCTATTTATTTGGGAATGATAACAGTAGCCTATATAAAGGAGTTTAAAAATGGAATCCAAATATTCTCTAGTACACAAACATGAAGATACGATGTTTATTCTTTGTGTACTTTCAACGGTTTTTTTAGCCATTTATTTATTACTATCTGTTGTAGGGATTATTATCTTTTTGGCCATCGCGATACTATCGATTTTTTCGCACATTATATCAATGTCACATATCCAACTTAATGGTGTAAGGCTAAGAGAATCTCAATTTCCTGAATTGTATCAGAAGGTTAGTCACTTAGCTAACAAAATGGAGATGGAAACTGAACCAGAGGTATATATTGTCGAATCAGGTGGTCTATTAAATGCTTTTGCCACAAAAGTCTTAGCGATTTCAGGGAAAAGCATGATTGTGTTGTATTCTGATTTTGTTGATATTGCGGAAGAAGCAGACGATTTTGATATTGATTATGTGATTGCACACGAACTTGCCCATCTTAAACGAAATCATGTGGTGAAAAGTGCATTTCTTTCACTAAGCATGTGGATTCCTTTTATCGGAACAGGTTATTTAAGAACTGCAGAATATACATGTGATCGCATGGCTGCTTATTATACAGAAAAACCTGAAAGTGCGATAAATGGCTTATTGGTATTAGCTGCCGGCAGGCGTTTATACCATAAGGTTAATGTGGAAGATTATTTACAGCAATATAATGAAAAAAGGGGTTTTTTCACAACGTTAACTGAATTGCTTTCAACACATCCACCTCTTCCGAAACGGATTTACGAAATTGAACATTTTTCTGAAAGAGAGCCGGGCATTACCTTACTTAGCCGCACGAAAATGGCTGTCATCATTATGATCATTGTTTTTCTGTTCATCCCAATTGCAATTGCAGGTGGAGCTGTTGGTGCAACATTATTGGCAGCAAAATTCAATTTACTTAGTGATGTTTATCCTTCTGAATATAGTCCACTTATGCAAGCAATTATCGATGATGATATGGATCAAGTACAATTACTTATAGAAGAAGATGCAGATCCAAATGAGGTAAATGAGTATGGTGAAAATCCTTTAATTGTTGCTATTTCATACGAAAGACAGGACTATATACCATTCCTTTTAGAAGCCGGTGCTGATCCAAATCTTCAGGATGATTATGGCTGGACTCCCTTAATACAAGCTGTCATGATGGAAGATTTAGAGTCAGGAAGATTATTACTAGAAGCCGGTGCTAATCCAGCACTCGAGGATGTTGATGGACTTACAGCAATTGATCATGCTACTGACTTGGGATACTTAGAATTTGTTGAGCTTTTAACTCAATATAAATAAGTTTTATAAAAGAGCTGGGTGACAGCTCTTTTTCGCTTTTATTTTTTAAATGAGTACTCATATTAAAAATACTTAAATATTTTCGCTTATTACCGATATAAAGATAGAAAACACGGTTGTCTACATACAGGGGGATTCATTATGAAAAGTATTAAGTGGAAAATGTTACTATCCTTTGGAGTGATCTTACTCTTTTTGTGTATAGTTGCGGTAAGTACCTTCACACAAATTAACAAATATAATAAGGACGTTGAATTACTTGTCACAAAAGATCTAGAACTTCTAATAATTGATGAAAAACTAAGTGCGAATATTCAAGAAAGAATAGCATTAATTCGTGGGTATGTCATTTTTGAAGAAGAAGAATATATAACAAAATTTAATGAAACTACTGAGGAAAGTAAGGAACTTCAAGATCAATTACTTTTACTAACAGATTCAGACCAAGCTAAGCAGTTGATTGAGAAAAGTGTTGAATGGCGGTCAATCATTCAGGAAGAATTGTTAACAGCAATTCAAAATGGAAATAAAGATGAAGCACTAAATATTTTAAAGAACACGGTAACACCGTTGGGAAGAGAAATTGACACCGGATTTAAAGAATTAGCAGAAAATCGTGAAGTGGGAATAAAAGATTTAGGAGATAAACTAATAAATTCAGGTTCGTCAATTGTTTTAGTTATATCGATTATCTCATTTTTAGCCATTGGCATTGGAATCATTCTCTCTTTTTATATGGCAAGATCTATTTCAAAACCTATTTTACAAGTAGTGGATCGAATGGAGTTAATAGCAGCAGGTGATTTAAGTGTTGAGCCTTTAAATAGTAAAACAAAAGATGAGGTTGGAAAGCTTATCAATTCTGTGAATACGGTTGTAATAAATTTAAGATCTTTACTTGGTACAATCAATGATTCAACTATGCAGGTTTCAGCTTCTAGTGAACAACTTTCAGCAAGTGCGGAACAAAGTACAATGGCTGCTGAACAAATCTCTGAATTAGCTCAAACAGCTGCAATAGGAGCCGAAAAACAACAATCTAGTTCCGAGGAAGTCCTTTCCTATATGCAAGAATTGGCTGCTGGTTTAACACAAATAGCAGAAACTAGTCAAAACGTTAATCAAGATACTAGGAGTGCCTTTGAAGCAACAATTGAAGGAGAAAATTCAGTTGCAACAGTTGTCACTCAGATGAATCATATACAAAAGTCAGTTGAGAACTCATCGACTATTATTTCTGAGTTAGGAGAACGTTCAAAAGAAGTCGGACATATTATTAATATCATCTCTTCTATTTCAGAACAGACCAACTTGTTAGCGTTAAATGCAGCAATAGAAGCTGCTCGTGCAGGCGAGCATGGTAAAGGTTTTGCTGTTGTTGCAGACGAAGTACGTAAGCTTGCTGAGGAAACAAAAATTTCCACACAACAAATATCTTCTATTTTATTAAAAATACAGGAAGAAACTAGTAATGCTGTTGCTTCAATGAAAACAGGTTCTGAACAAGTAGAAAGCGGAATTGTTTTCACAAGTAAAGTAAATGAATCGTTCAACATAATTAAACATGCCAATCAGCAAGTGAAAGAGAAAGTAGCAGATGTGGCGGTCGCAATTGAGCAATTGACAAATGTAAGTAATAATGTGTTAACACATACATCTGAGGTTTCAGAGTTAGCTAAGGAGAGTACAAAATATAGTCAAGATAGCTCTGCAGCAAATGAAGAGCAACTTGCCACAATGGAGGAAATCTCTGCTTCTGCTGAAGCTTTGTCAAATTTAGCTGAGGATTTAAAAACAAGCATGACGAAATTTAAATTATAAGTGTTAAGGAACTATTCAATAAGAATAGTTCCTTTTTTGTTGAATCGTCCTCATTTTTTTCATAGTTGTTAAAATATTTTGTAACTAATCCCCAAATGAATAGTCTCTTTTCAGTTGGTTATAAATAATCAGATAGAAACCAATTTCTGACTTAAAAAGAGGTGTTTTACTTGTTTGGTTTTTTAAGGAGAAAAGCTCAGTTCCAACAGCAGGAATACTTCAAAGAAAAGAAGGATACTGGTGGTCCTAAGCCGGAATTGGTTTCTGATATGGAGAAAAACATTAAACAAATTCAAGATTTGATGGATTCTCCAAACGATTTAATCGTTAGAAGGTTATCATTCAGGAACAAAGGGCTTTGTCTCATTTACTTTGATGGTCTTGCTGACAAAGAAACGATCAATCATTATATTATTCGTACCATACAATCTGAGCTTAAAGAAGATAATATTGATCACTATTCAACTGAGAAGCTTCTAGAAAAATTTGAAAATGAGATAGTGGCAATTCCTGAAGTAAAGATAACAAACACGCTAGATGATGTAAGTTTAGCGATTCTTTCAGGTGATACTGCTTTAATGATTGATTCAGAAGATAAAGTTTTGCTTATTGGAACAAAAGGCTGGGAAAGCCGTAGCATTTCAGAGCCTGTTACAGAAGCATTAGTACGTGGACCAAGAGATGGGTTTACAGAGAATATTCAAACTAATATTGTTCATTTAAGACGAAGGATAAAAGATCCTAACTTGCATTTTGAATCTTTTAAAGTGGGAAGACGCTCAAAAAAGGACCTTATTATATCGTATGTAGCAGGAATTGTTCATCCTAAAATTGTGAAAGAAATAAGAAGACGCGTTCAATCAATTGATATGGATGATGTTCTTGAATCAGGTTATGTGGAACAATGGATTGAGGATGATTTTTTATCTCCTTTTCCTCAAATTCAAAACACGGAAAGACCTGATAAAGTTGCCGCTGCAATTCTACAAGGAAAGGTGGCTATTTTTTTAGATGGAACACCATTTGTCCTTTTGGCACCAATTACGTTTGCGGAAACCCTGCAATCACCAGAGGATTATTATGAACGCTGGTATATTGGCTCATTAATAAGAGGATTAAGGTATTTATGTGCGTTTATTGCTTTATTTTTACCAAGCTTATACGTTGCTTTAGTTTCATTCCACCCCGGAATGATTCCATCAAAACTTGCCTTTTCCATTTCTTCGACTAGAGATGGAGTGCCGTTCCCGTCTTTAATAGAGGCACTTTTTATGGAAATAACAATGGAAATACTACGTGAGGCTGGTATCAGGCTTCCAAAGCCAATTGGACAAACGGTAGGTATTGTTGGTGGTTTAGTTATTGGTGAAGCTGCTGTTAGTGCTGGTATTGTTAGCCCAATCATGGTGATCGTTGTAGCAGTTACAGCTATCGCTACCTTTGCCATTCCATTTTATTCCTTTGCTATTACAATTAGGATGCTTCGCTTTTTCTTCTTAATTGTAGCTGGCTTTTTTGGGTTCTATGGGATCATTTTGGCTTATATCATGATCAACATCCATATGGCAAACTTAAAATCAGTGGGTGTACCATATACAACACCTTTTGCACCAACATTCTACAGTGATTGGAAAGATCTCGTGTTTCGTGCACCTCTTACTTTTTTCCGGAAACGACCACATTATTTGGAACCAGAAGACGAGAGTCGTATGAAAAAGGAGGAAGGCCAATGAAAACTGTAGAATATGCTGACCAAGAAATAGATGGGAAGGAATTGGCTTTTATCATTGCCTCAATGATGATTGGAATTGGAGTCCTAACCTTGCCACGTCTCGTAGCAACACACACAAAAGGATTAGATGGCTTGGTTTCTATTTTATTTAGTGGAAGTTTTTTTCTGTTTTTTGGGTGGCTGTTAGCTAAAAGTATTTCAAAGTTTCCAAAAAAATCGTTTTTTGAGTATACATCGGATATGATGACGAAACCGGTTGCGCTGGGATTAACCTCTATACTGGCCCTCGCATTTCTATTTACTTGTGCATTAGAAACAAGAGTGATTGCCAATATTTCAAAGCTTTATATGTTTGATCAAACACCAATTGAGGCCATAGCACTCACTTTTCTGTTAGTTGTGGTTTATTGTGTGTCAGGCTCAAGAGTTGCTTTATTAAGACTTAATTTAATGTTTTTACCAATTGTACTTACGGTCACATTAATTGTTCAGTTTTCGAATATCTCATTGTTTCAGCTTAGTAATATTCAACCATCTTTTACAACTTCATTAAATGGGTATTGGCAAGGTGCACAAGAAACAACTTTTTCTTTTATTGGTTACACCGTTATCCTTGTATATATTTCCCTTTTAAAGTCACCAAAAGTCGCACCCAGAATGACGATGGTTGGGATAGGAATTCCGATCCTACTGTATCTGGTGATCTATACGATTACAATAGGGGTTTTTGGAAACTTAGCTACTTCTGAAATCATTTATCCAACAATAGAAATTGCCAAAGAGATTGAAGCACCTGGAGGTTTTATTGAAAGATTTGAGTCCATTTTTTTTACAGTTTGGATTATGACTGTATTCAATACATGTTCAATGGCTTTTGATATTAGCATTCATTTGCTGCATTCTATTACAAAATTAAAAAGGAAAACGATTATTCTTATTTTATCACCGCTTATTTATTTTGTTGCTGTAACACCGGAGAATGCATATCAAATTCAGCTGCTAGGAAAAATACTGGCTGGTATTGGTTTTTTCTATGGAGTTATTTTTCCAGTTATATTTTTTTCCCTAACAAAAATAAGAAAGGTTATTCAACATGCATAGATGTAAGATACTTGTCGTTTTCCTTATTTTATTACTATGTAGTGGTTGTTGGGATGCAATTGAGATCGAGCAGCGTGGTTTTGTTATTGGTGCAGGAATCGATTTAGATGAAGAAAATAGCAAAATGCCTCTCAAATTAACTCAACAATTTGTCGTTCCTTCTGCAATAGGTATGAATGCAGATAGTGATCCTGCTTTTCAAAATATTGTTTCATCAGGAAATACCATGTTTGAAACAGTTAGACGAGTGGCTGCGAGAACAAGTCGATCTCCTTTTTATGAGCACATTAAGCTCATTGTTTTTTCAGAACAGGTAGCAAAATCAGATTACTTTCCTGATGTGCTGGACTATTTTCTCCGGTACCCAGAAATGCGAAGAGGGACTCAAGTGATGATTACACCAGAGAATGCGCTAGATATTCTAGAAGTGAGACCTGCTAATGAAAAATTACCAACCATGTATATTCAATCCATTTCAAAAAACAACTATAAAAATGCAAGAATGATCCCACCTACAAGAATTGGTGATTTGCATGAAAAATTACTTGATCATGAAAGCTTCATGGTTCAGATGATCCAAAAAATAAATGACGAAGAAGTGAAAATAGCAGGTCATGCTGTAATCAACGGAAGTTCAGATAAACTGGTTGGTTTTATTGGGGAAGAAGCTACGGAAGGGGTAAATTTTATAACGGGAGAGATTGAAGGCGGACTTCTAGAAGCGAAGGTTGATGATGAAGTTGTTGTTTATGAAATGGAAAAAGTTCAATCTGAAATATCCCCTATATTTAATAAGCCCTGATGATATTACCTTTAAGGTAAATATTAAAACATCAGGTTCAATTCCTGAAACTTATAAAACGTTTGATTTATTAAATGATGAGGAATTAGACCATACAGAACAAGCAATAGAAAAAAGAATAGATGAATTTACTGATATAGCCATTAAAAAAGTTCAACAAGAACTGCAAACGGATATTTTTAAATTCGGGGAAACATTGAGTGTAAAGTATCCGGATGAATGGGAGAAAATTAAGGATAAATGGGATTATGGAGAAAATTGTTTTAAAGAAGCCAAAATTGAAGTAACTGTTAACTCAGTAATTAGTAAAAGCGGAGCAATAAATCGATCAACATTACAATGATGGAGGTAAAATGAGAGATTTTTTTCAGCTTTTAATACCCACTGTCAGTGAATTGTTTTGCATGTTTTTAGCGTTTTTTATCCCTTTTGTTCTTTATCGAATCAGCGGAAAGCTGTATGAGGTTGGCAATCCAAGTTGGAAGCATAAAGAAGAAAATGAATAAGCGAGAAAACCTTGTAAAAGTATTTTTTACAAGGTTTTCTCTGTTGAATTAGTTTCTGAGGTTTTTTTATGATGCTATTTAGGTCATTATATTTTTCATCGTTGGTTTTTCATTATATGATGGAAATGAGATAGGAGGCAAAATGAATGGTTAAAGAAATGTATCTTAACAACAAGTTACTTAAACTAAATCATTACAATGAAGAATTGACACAAAATTCACTTAGCGTTTCACTTGAATTTTTCGTAACTAGTGAAGAATATCATGAAATCACAACATTACTTTATGAAAACAATTTTCTTGTGAAAGTTCCTGAGAAGGAGTATTCTTTTCAGGCAATCATAACAAACTATTCAACTTCATTAACAAATCTTTATGAAAAAGGGCAAGTTGCGACTTTTTCATTACGTTTACTTGAGGTAAAGGGGTAATGATGAAGTTAAGCATATTAGATCAATCACCTATTTCATCAAATCAAACTGCGCAAGAGGCGTTAAACGAATCATTAAGGCTCGCTCAAGTAGGGGAAGAATTAGGGTATACACGTTATTGGATTGCAGAGCATCATGATTTACCAGGCTTGCTTGTTCAGTGCCAGAAGTAATGTTAAGTTACATTGGGGCAGGCACAAGTAAAATAAGAATTGGTTCGGGAGCTGTTTTATTACCTTATTACAGGCCTTATAAAGTGGCTGAAACCTACAACATGCTATCAACATTGTTTCCAAATCGGATCGACATCGGTATAGGAAGAGCGCCAGGTGGTTCCGCCGAAGCAACAAATGCATTATCAGATACCTTTTTACAGCAAGTTTGGGACATGCCGAAAGCTGTTGAAGAACTTCTTCATTTTATTCAACGAGATTTTCCTCAAGATCATCCCTATTCTAAAATCTCTGCCGCTCCAGTCCCAGACATTGCACCTGAAGTGTGGCTTCTTGGTACAAGTAAGAAAAGTGCCTTACTAGCTGCAGAAAATGGACTGAGTTACGCATTTGGGCACTTCATGAGTGAGAATGACGGGAAAGAAATGATTACACAATATCTAGATGCGTTTGAATCTAAGAAATCTGAAAAACATCCCTATGTAATTTTAACTGTATCAGTGATTTGTGCGGAAACAACTGAGCGAGCTGAAGAAATCGCCCTAAGTTCATTCATATGGGGGATACAGCAAGGAAAAGGTGAAGGACAACAGGGGATACCCTCTATTGAGGAAGCAAAAAATTATAAACTAACAGAAAATGAAAAACAGTCTCTTGAAAAAAGAAAGCAAAAAACAATTATCGGTAATCCTATAACCGTTAAACAACAACTAGCTGAATTAAAAAAGTATTATCATGCAGATGAAATGATGATTGTGACGATTACTCATTCCCCAGAAGATCGTTTACAATCATACCGTTTAATCGCTAATGCCTAATTTAACTTTTTTTAAAAAAGTGCGTATCAATAAGCGCGCTTTTTTTGTTTTGGTAGAAACTTTTTTTAACTAAATACAGTCTTATCTTTGAGGAATATTTTATATAAAATAGAAAAGACTGGAACGTTAAAAAGAAAGCAGGTATTATATGGGGAAAAGATTATATTATTTAGATTATTTAAGAGTTATTTTAACAATTGTTGTGATTGTTCATCATACTGCGATTGCATATGGAGCAGGCGGGGATTGGATTTATAAAGTTGTTGATGATGATGAGTTAACAATTTCTATGATTGTATTAACCCTTTTCACAGCTGTGAATCAAGCTTATTTTATGGGTTTTTTCTTCTTCATTTCGGGTTATTTTACACCTGGTTCATATGACCGAAAAGGAGCTTCCTCTTTTTTAAAGGAACGTTTTATGCGTCTTGGCATTCCATTGCTATTTTACGTGTTTATATTAGGTCCTGTTATTACCTATTATGCTCATTTTCGAGAAACGAAGTCTCTATCAACCTACTATATGAAAGAAGTATTCACCTTTCACACGATACATTTTGGACCACTATGGTTCGTTGAAACTCTCATTTATTTTACTATTTTATATGTTATTATTCGTAAGTTAATGAAGCAAAATACTGTGTTGAAAATAAATCCACCAACGTCACTACGTTTATTCGTTACAGCTATCCTGCTAGGGATAACAGCATTTCTTGTTAGACTAGTTTACCCTGTTGGTGAGAGTTTCTTAGGATTACAATTTGGTTATTTCCCTTCCTATATTTTGTTGTTTATTGTGGGGATTATCGCTAAGCGCCATAACTGGTTAGAGTTAATAAATAAGAAAGTTGTGAAAAGATGGCAGTTGATCTCTATTATAACGATTCCAGTTTTACCAATTGCTTTAATTGCAAATGGTGCTTTGGATGGTGGTCTAGAGTTTGAAGGTGGTATTAATGTTCAAGCACTTGTTTATGCATTATGGGAGCCTTTTGTTGCTATTGGTCTTATTTTAGGATTTCTATCTTATTTCAAAGAACATATTAACAATCCAAGTTCTTTTAAAAATATCTTATCACAAGCAGCATATACCGTTTATATTATTCATCCAGCAATCATTGTTGGACTGAGTTTATTATTTCATGGAACCTTTTATCCAATGATTGAATGGATCATAGTGAGCTGTTTAGCCATCATTCTTTGCTTTTTTATTAGTAGCCTTATTATTAAAATTCCCGGTATGAAAAAGATTTTATAGGAGATTCTTTGTGAATAATAGTTAAGATATAGTCAAATCTATAAATATGATCATAAAAAAGGAGTTTATAATATGAAGGAATTTGAAATAGAGCATATGATTATTGATGATGGATTTGACGGGGAAGAATGTGTAACAGCTGATTTTACACATAGCAATAAAGAATACAGCATTACGTTTAAGAAATCAGACCTTGAACTAATCAATGCATGGGTATTTGAAAACGAAACATCATTACCGGCAAACTTATCAGACAATTTAATTGAATCATTGAGAGATGAGGTAAGAAAACAAATATAGTTTTACATATAAAAAGATGCGTTCAGTAGAATGCATCTTTTTAACGAAATTAAGTAGAGCTAATTTTATACAAAAGATGATCTTTCATCTTTGGCTCTATATCTTTAAAGAGACCTGTTTTATCTTCTTCATAAGCTACGTTTATTAACCACTTAGTAAATGGCGCAACATTCATTGCTTCAATTTCATCTAAGCTGTAAAAGCCTGCTTCATCGGATTCAATTCCATCAGGCGTTGGAGTTCCATCTAAATAGTCCATCACAAACGCTACATATAGATTATGAACTTGACGGGGAAGATCCCGAATTGCAACGATTCTGTTTACCTTTGCTTTTATTCCAGCTTCTTCTTCAACTTCACGCTCAACTGTTTCTTCAATTGACTCTAACTGTTCAATATACCCACCAGGATTTGTCCAATATCCTTTCCCAGGGTCATGAACCGTTTGACAAGCAGAAACTTCCCGTCTTTCATAACTAATCCACCAACGCCGATGCTGTAATTCCCCCAAAACACATAATCACAGCTTATACATGCTTTTCTTTCAACACCATCGATTGAACGCATCTCTAGAGGTGACCCACATTTCATACAAAAGTTGACTGACACTGTAACCATCCTTATCTACTATTAAAGTCTTCTTGAAATATTCTACATAGGATGATGTACTTCCTTTATTAAAAAGACAAAAAAAGGAGCAGGTTTACAAAACCTAGCTCCTTTCGAATTTTATGCGACTTGTTTCTTCTGGGCATCTTTCACCTTCTTTATATCTAAGCGTAGAAGAAGTGAAACGATAAAGGCAAGAAGAATGAGAGCGGAAAAAACATAGAACACAGGAATATAGCTATTTGTTGTTTCTCTAATACCTGAAACAAGCATAGGTCCAAACACTCCACCTAATGACCATGTTGTTAATAAATATCCATGAATGGCACCAAGTTGTTTTGTCCCAAATAAGTCACCAATAAAGGCAGGAAGATTAGAGAAGCCGCCTCCATAACAACTAACAACTAACAATATCAGAGCTTGAAATAGTAACGCATTTGTTATTGTAGGAAGAAGGGTAAACGCAACAATCTGAATGACAAAGAAAATGACGAAAACAATAGGTCGACCTAAGAAGTCGGATGCAGCCGCCCAACCAAGTCTGCCTCCACCGTTAAAGATCCCCATAATGCCAACCATCGCAGCAGCTGCTCCTGCTGAAAGGCCGACTACTTCCTGCGCCATTGGTGATGCGACAGATATCATCATAATGCCTGCACTTGTGTTAATTAACATCATAATCCACAGCATCCAAAAACGTTTTGTTTTAACCGCTTCTTTCGCGGTTAATTGTTGAAGATCTTCTTTTATTGGTTTTTTACCAGAAGCAACATCTTTTTTCATTCCTTCAGGCATCCAGCCTTCAGGAGGTGGAGCGATGTAAGAAGCACCAATTACCATTAAAACAAAATAACAAACACCGAGTACATAAAATGTAGAAGGGATCCCTATTGATACAATAAGATCTGCAGCTACAGGTGCTGTTATCAAAGCACCAGAACCAAACCCAAGTACAGCCATTCCTGTAGCTAAACCTCTTCGATCTGGAAACCATTTTATTAAGGTAGAAACAGGAGAGATATAACCAATACCTAAGCCTAAGCCACTAGCAACTCCATAAGTTAATAAGAAAAGTGGTAGAGATTCAATGCTCACGGCAAATCCTGAACCAATTTGACCTAAACCGAATAACACTGCTGCTACGATCGCGGATTTACGTGGACCATTTTTTTCTACAAAACTACCAAATAAAGCAGCAGAGGAACCAGCAAGCGCCATCATAATTGTAAAGGCAATAGCAGCTTCAGTTGCTGACCAGCCTAATGTTTCACTTAACGGATTTTTATAAACACTATAAGCATAAGCTGCTCCAATTGAAATATGAATAGCGATAGCAGAGAGGGCGATTAACCATCTATTTTTTGTTGTCTTCATGTACATTTCTCCTTTACGAGTAAGATTGTTGAGACGAAAACATAAAAACATAGATGTGAAAACAAAGGTGAGGAGTTCGACAGTAACGTCGAATTTTGTAAGCGATTACAATTCCGGCTATCAAAAAGATTCAGAACTTAAACAGGGTGTTAATGATTCCTTTCAAATATCATAACAAAATTTCTCTATTCTTCCAATCTTTAGATAGGTTATCACCTATTATACAATATTATGAAAATATTTAAACTGTTATAATACAAAAAAATATCCGAATTTTGTCACTTCCTGCGCTTGCCTAGGAAATAATAAAGCGTATTCTGATAAATCAGAATACACTTTATGTCTTTCTAAACCTCACAAGAATCATCCGTACATGTAGCACCTTTTTCATCATTCATACTAATAAAAGGCCCATCTTGCTCGTTAATTTGGTTGATTGCACCAATAAATGTTTCGGTTGGTTGTGCACCGCTTATGGCATATTTTCGATTAATCAGGAAAAAAGGAACACCTTGAATTCCTAGTTCTTGTGCTTCTTGTTCATCACTACGAACATCATCAGTCATTTCGTCGCTATTGAGTAAGTTTGTTACTTTTTCACGATTCAATCCAACTTCAACTGCTAAATCCGTCAAAGTAGAAGTATCACCAATATGCTTAGATTCTGTAAAGAAAGCATGCAGTATTCTCTCAGCCATTTCATTCATAAGACCATGTGTTTTTGCGTACATCGTTAAACGATGTGCATCAAATGTATTTGTTAACTTCATCGTATCGAATTGATAATCTAATCCAGATTCTCTTGCCATGTCTTCCATGTTGTTGCAGTTAAGCTTTGCTTGCTCAAGGCTCATCCCATATTTTTTTGCTAGTTTTTCATAAATAGTATCAGAAATGTCTCGTTCTGCAGCAGGTTCTAATTCAAAACAACGGTAAACCACTTCAACCTTATGTTCTACCTGTTTTATTGCTTCTTCAAGTCGTCTTTTCCCAATATAACAAAACGGACAAGCGTAATCTGTCCACATTTCAATCAACATGTGAAATCCCTCCAGTTGTATTCGTTTTTAGTATACTAATTCAATCCTTAAATAAAAAATAAAATGCCTCAGCTGTTGATGATGTTTTTAGAATTACCCAACTCTACAGAAAACATGGTAAACTGTAAGTCGAATTATTTTACTCTCTAGGAAGGAGCCTGACATATGAAGACAAAAATAACTCATCAATTAATTAAGGATATGTGTGGCATTACGTCCTTCAAGAGAGGAAATGCATTTTTTCTTGCAAATAAAGTGAAAATTAAGGATTATGATGATCAAACTTGTCATGCAATTGTTGAAGGAACAGAAAATTTCGATGTTACAATCTCAGAAATGGATAAGGGAGGTATTCAATCAGAATGCTCTTGCCCAAAGCTAGCTTCATTTGATAAAGACTGTCAGCATATCGCTGCGGTTTTATTATACCTTTACGATCAACAGAGAAACGGAAATTCATTAAAAATACCTGATGATAATATGACAAAAGATTTGTTTTCTCTTTTTAGCCATCAGCCGATCCGTTCAAGCGGTCATCAGAGGCATTTTGAAAATAGACAGGTCATCGAAGCGGAATTTATATGTAAGCCTGTTACAGACGAAAATGGAGTAAACTTGCTCGGTATTGAAGTAAAATTAAACTCATTTTTAATAGAAGATTTATTTGGATTTTTAGAGCATTTACAAGCAGGAAAATCAATTCAACTATCAGATTCCTTTCTATTTGATGCAACTTATCATTGTTTTCAACGAGAAGATGATGAAGTTTTTCAACAAATGATTGGAATGATGTTAGATAAAAAAGCTGATAAAACAATCGTATCGCATTCAAGTATGTTGCTTATTCCACCTACTTCATGGGGAAAAATGCTAACATCGTTACTAGCAGCACCTAAAGTCAAGTTATTTTATAAAGAGACAATGTTTAATGGGATACATGTAACGAAAGAATCGCTTCCTTTACAATTCAACTTTGATAAAACAACCGGTTATGAGTTAGAAATGAAAGGTCTTGATAAGCTTTTGATTTTTCATTCCTATCAAGCCGTTTTATATCATGGGAAGCTAAAGCAATTAGACAATGATGATTCTAAGCGCTTATTTGAACTAAATCAAATGTTGAAGAAAACACGAACTTCATCCATACCGATTCAACACGAACAGGTTGGTTTTTTTCTAGAAAAAGTAGTACCTGGTTTAAAAAGACTAGGGACAGTGAATATAGCTGAAACAATTAGCCGTCAATTAGTCAAAACCCCATTAATAGCCAAGCTTTATTTGGATCGAATTAAAAACCGTTTATTAGCTGGCCTTGAGTTTCACTACGAAAATATGATGATAAATCCTTTAGAGGGCCGGGAGCTTCCAAAAGGATCCATTCTTTTGAGAGATATAGAGAAAGAAGAGGAAATCCTCGGTTTAATGGAAGAAAGCTCTTTCTCCAAAACTGATGGAGGCTATTATTTGCATAACGAAGAGCTGGAATATGATTTTCTCTATTATCAAATGCCTAAGCTGCAAAAGCTTTGTCAAACTTATGCAACAACAGCTGTTAGGATGCGGATTTTTAGAGAAAATGTAAAGCCGCAGATTCGAATTAAAGTAAAAAAGGAACGAACAAACTGGCTTGAATTTAAGTTTGAAATGGATGGCATCGTTGAAAAAGAAATAAAAGAAGTTTTAGTAGCTCTAGAGGAAAAACGAAAGTACTACAGGTTACGTGATGGCTCATTACTTTCATTAGAAACGAAAGAGTTTGAGGAAATTCAACGTTTTCTTCATACTCCTCTCGTACAGGATAAAGATTTATCTAATGGATTAGATCTACCTATTGAAAAAAGTCTTCAGCTTCTTGATGTTGTCGAAGGGAGTGAGTCTTTTTATGTAGAAGAGTCATTTAGACAGTTTCTTCATACAATCCGTCATCCCGGCAGCCTAGACTTTCCAATTCCAGATCACTTAGATTCTATTTTAAAAGATTATCAAAAGATCGGTTTTAAATGGATGAAAACTCTTGCTACTTTCGGATTTGGTGGCATTTTAGCAGATGATATGGGGCTAGGCAAAACATTGCAAAGCATTACGTTTATTTCTTCAGAGCTTCAAACCATTCGTCAGGAAAAACGTCCGGTGCTAATTGTTTGTCCTTCTTCACTAACCTATAATTGGTTAAGCGAATTTATGAAATTCACACCAAGTATTAAGACGCTTATTATGGATGGTGCAAAATCAGAACGTGCTAAACGGCAAAGTGAAGCATGTGATACAGATGTGATCATTACATCTTATCCATTATTACGTAAGGATATTAAATGGTATGAAAAACAAACATTTCATTCGATCTTTTTCGATGAAGCTCAAGCCTTTAAAAATCCATTAACTCAAACTGCCAGGGCCGTTAAAAAGTTGCAGGCGAATCACCGGTTTGCATTAACAGGAACTCCCGTCGAAAATTCACTAGAAGAGCTGTGGTCAATTTTTCATGTTGTGTTTCCTGAATTATTTCTAGGGTTAAAAGAATACAGTCAGCTTACAAAAGCAACAATTTCTCGGCGAATTCAGCCATTTTTGCTTAGAAGAATGAAAGAAGACGTGTTATCGGAGTTTCCTGAAAAAGTAGAGTTAACTGATTCAGTTGATTTACTTCCTGAACAGAAGAAGCTCTACGCAGCCTATTTAGCGAAACTAAGACATGATACACTTAAACATCTTGATAAAGAAACAATTAGGAAAAATCGAATTAGAATATTAGCTGGTTTAACTCGTTTACGCCAAATTTGCTGTCACCCTCGTTTATTTGTTGATAGCTATAAGGGGAGTTCAGCTAAGTTCGAGCAGCTTATGCAAATTATCGAGGAATCCAGACTTTCTGGTAGAAGGGTATTAATTTTTTCTCAATTCACTAGAATGCTTGATCTGATTGGAAGAGAACTAACAATAAGAGGATTACCATACTTTTACCTTGATGGACAAACTCCTTCTGAAGATAGAGTGGAGATCTGCAACCGTTATAATGACGGTGAACGAGATTATTTTCTTATTTCATTAAAAGCAGGAGGCACTGGCCTTAATTTAATGAGTGCTGACACCGTTATTCTGTATGATACATGGTGGAATCCAGCTGTTGAGGAACAAGCTGCTGACCGTGCCCACCGAATTGGCCAAAAAAACTCCGTCCAAGTCATTAAGCTAATAGCAAAAGGAACAATTGAAGAAAAAATAAATGAACTACAAGGCAAAAAACGCGACCTGGTTGAAGAAATCATTAAGTCTGACGGTCAGAAGAGAACGATGCTGACGGAGGAGGATATTAGGGAGATATTGATGTTGTGAAATTTGTGTTTTTTGGTGCCTGTCACTACCCGATAATTGTCAAGATTTGTCGATGTGAAAAATTCATACTTATCGAAAAAGGGCTGTCCATTTCAACAGCCCTTTTTTAACTTGCTTAATATTCCTTAAATTGGTTTGTTTCTTTCGTCATGCTATCAATTATACTAATATATAAGACTATTTTAGTAAGGAGGGTATGCTACAAAAGCATTCATCATGAAAAAACGTCTAAGAAGATTCTTTCTATCATTTGTAGTGTTCCTTCTATTATGCTGTATAGGTATTATAGGAGCTGTTGAATATTGGAGTCATACAGAAGCAGGGAAGGTACCTGTTAAAACAGCGGTTCTTCTTCATGCTGTTGATCAAAGACTAGTAACATCAGATATGAAAGCACCTAAAATATTCTCAAGCTCTGGTAGTCCAAGCTATACTCGTACCACAACATCCATCCCTATGACAGATGGTGAGGAGATTCCTATAAGAATCTACCAACCTAAAAAAGAAGGACCTCATCCCATTATTATTTACTACCATGGCGGTGCTTTTTTAGAAGGGTACGGAAATATTAACACACACGATAATATCGTTCGTGCTCTCGCTTCGAAAACACAAAACGTTGTGATTTCAGTCGGATATAGATTAGCCCCAGCTCATCCTTTCCCAACCGCCACGGAGGATAGTTATGAAGCATTACTTTGGGCTTTTCAACACGCAAGTTCTTTTAACGGAGATCCTAGTAAAATTGCAGTTGCAGGTGACAGTGCTGGAGGAAATCTAGCAACTGTTGTGACGATGATGGCACGTGATCGAAACGGTCCATCCATTACCTCACAAGCCCTTTTTTACCCATTAACCACTTTTCAAGATGTTACTTTTTCATCAAGAAGTTTATACGATAGCGGATACTATTTAATTTCAAGGAGTGTAATGGAAAAGGCGCGGAAAAACTATACACCAGAGGAAAATATGTGGTCCAACCCATACACATCACCTCTTGATGCTCAAAATCTTCATGATCTTCCTCCTGCGTTAATTATTACAGCCGAATTTGATCCTCTTAGAGATGAAGGAGAAGCGTACGGGAAAGTGTTAGCAGAAAGTGGAACAGCAGTCAATGCTGTTAGGTATAATGGTGTGATGCATGGATTTGTTTCCTTTTATGAGGTTATGAATCGTGGGAAAGATGCGCTCGATAAAGCGTCACTTTATTTAACGGAATCGTTTCAACAGCAACCCGAGTATCAAGCGTATCAGCTAGATATCTATGACAATCAACCAGCATTAGAAAGCTTACAGGACAGAGGAGAGGCCTATGCAATTGGAGGATATTTACTCGGAAAACAGGCTATTTCCAAGATTTCTTCCTGGTAAGAAAAAATGACACACCGTTAAAAGTGTGTCATTTTTATTAGATTTCAAAATCAACGACAATAAGATCCGTTAAACCAATCTCCTTTAGAAACGCAACAGCTTCCTGATGCTTTTCATGTGGTCCATATTGTTCAAGAGCTTGCTTATCCTCAAAACGTACCGTTAAACCTAATTCAAACCCCTGACTTCTTTCAGAAAAGTTTACCCCTGCTTGAATATCAACAATCCCGCTAATTTCATTCTTAAGCGATGTTAGTTTTTGAATCGCTTCGTTTTGTTGTTCAACTGTTGTTGAATCATTAAATTTGAAGATAACGATATGCTCTACCATGAAAATTCCTCCAAGAACTATTCTTATTTTCGTACGAATATATTATTGCACAATTTGAAAGATATGGACAAACAATTTACAAGAGAAGAAGAAAGAACTTTTATTATATTTATAAAGGATTAATTGGAAAAACATAGAAATGAATATGTAGAAACATATTAAACTAGTAAAAGCGAAAGACTGGAGGGTGATGCGATGTTTACGCTATCACTTAAAGTTCAAAAAAAGAATGGATTACATATCCGCCTTGCTGCTACATTTATTATTACTCTACAATCGCTTTTAAAGGATAAAGATGCAATTAAAAACAGCTATGTTATTTATAAAGATAAAAAAGTTCAAGCGAACAATCTACTTTCCCTTGTTTCTTTAAAAATTGAACAAGGTGAAGAGTTTTTGCTAACATGTGCCGATGAAATACCACCACATGTAGCAAAACAAATCGTTGAGCTGTTTGAGGAAAAGGATGTTGAGAATGTAAAAGAAACTGAAGCTGATCTTATAATGATGGAAAACTCTTATATTCTTCAAGAAGCCTTTACAAAGCTTCCCAATGGGGTGGTTGTAGTTGATCGTGACAATGTGATTACATATGTAAATGATGCAGCTGTAAAACTACTTGAAAAACCTCCAAATGAACTCTATAACCATAAGGCTAATATTGTTATTCCTCAATCAAGACTACATACCATCATGAAAACGGGTCAACCGGAATTCGCTCAAAAGCAAAAAATAAATCATTATACGATACTAACCAATCGATCTCCTCTAATTTTTCAGGATAAAGTCATTGGTGCAGTAGCCGTCTTTCAGGATATATCAAACGTAGAAAAAATAACAAAAGAGCTAAAAGAAGTTCAGGAGTTACAACAAAGACTAGATCTTGTCTTACAATCCGTTTCAGATTTAATTGCCTTAACAAATGAAAAAGGGGAATTTATCTTTATTAACGAAGAAATGCATGGAATGCTAATAAAGAATAAAAAAAAGAAAAAATTCAATCGATTATCGGTGACAACCTTTGGAAGTCACTTCTGAAACGTCCTGAACCTTTTATGAAAATTATCCAAGTGAATCATCAATTAACATATATTACAAAAATTAACCCAATTATATTTGATGAAGTCTTTCGTGGTACCGTCGTCACATTAAGTCCGTTGGATGAAATAAAGATACTTTTACAAAAACTTGAACTAATGGAGGAAAGAACGAAGTATTTAGAGAGAGAATTATCTAAACACCAAAAACTGAATTCTGCCTTTAGTAAAATCATTGGAAATAGTGAAGTTCTATTAGAATCCTTATCTATGGCTAATAAGGTGTCAAAAACAGATTCAACTGTGCTGATAACAGGTGAAAGCGGTACTGGAAAAGAACTTGTTGCAAGAGCCATCCATGAAACAAGTGATCGTTGTGAGCAATCGTATATCCGGGTAAATTGCTCTGCCATTTCACCGAATTTAATAGAAAGTGAGCTTTTTGGTCATGAAAAAGGCGCGTTTACTGGTGCCTACAAGGTCCATCGAGGAAAATTTGAACTAGCTGATAACGGAACTATTTTTCTCGATGAAATTGGTGACTTAAACTTGGATTTACAAGTAAAGCTGCTAAGAGTTCTGCAAGAAAAGGAAGTCGACCGTGTCGGTGGCTTCGAGCCGGTGACGATCAATGTTAGGGTTATTGCAGCGACGAACAGAGACCTAGCGAAAATGATAGAGGAAGGTAAATTTCGTGAAGATTTATATTATCGATTAAATGTTATTCCTATTCATTTACCACCGCTACGGTCAAGAAAGGAGGACATCCCTCTCTTAAGTGAGCATTTTCGAGTACATTTTAATCAACACTTGGGAAAAAGTATCAACAGATTTGAACAAGGTTTAATCGAGATTTTATCGAACTATCATTGGCCAGGAAACATTCGTGAACTCGAAAACATCATTGAAAGGCTTTTTAATCTTACAGATGATGATTCATTGAAAGTTAGAGATTTGCCTCATTATATTTATAAAGAAGAAATGGCTTCAGCTACACAAAATCTAGATTTCTTACCAGCAAGTAACATTCTTACGCTCGAGGAATATGAAAGGCAAATATTCACTCATGCATGCCAATTTTACCCTAGCTATAATCAGCTTTCTCACGCATTAGGAATCACACATAAAACAGCAGCAAAAAAAATAAGAAAATATGGTTTAGAGCATTTACTTGGTAATAAGTATCAAAATACTTGATACTTATTACCAGCTTTCCCCTATAAACTTTTCGAAACGCTTATTTGTAAGCGTTTTATTTCTTGGCATGGAACTTGCATTTATATTGAGTGAGAATCAATAAAGGAGGAATACATGTGAAGAAATTAATTAATGATGCCAATACAGTTGTTCAAGAAATGCTGGAGGGGATGGTTGCTGCACATCCTCATAGACTTAAGTTAATACAGAATACGACAGTCCTTGTAAGAGCAGACGCTCCTGTTAAAGGAAAAGTAGGTTTAGTAAGCGGAGGTGGAAGTGGACATGAACCTTCACATGCAGGTTACGTAGGAGTTGGAATGCTTGATGCTGCAGTTTCTGGAGAAGTATTCACTTCTCCAACACCTGATCAAGTTTTTGAAGCGATTAAAGCTGTTGATAGCGGTTCTGGAGTGCTATTGATTATTAAAAACTATACAGGTGATGTGATGAACTTTGAAATGGCTGCGGAATTAGCAGAAGCAGAGGGAATAAACGTTGCAAAAGTAATAGTGAATGATGATGTTGCTGTTGAAAACAGTACATATACAACAGGAAGACGTGGTATTGCTGGTACTGTTCTTGTTCATAAGATTGCAGGTGCTGCAGCAGAGAGAGGTGCTTCTCTTGAAGAGGTAGAGGCTATTGCAAATAAAGTGATAAATAACGTTCGATCAATGGGTATGGCTTTAACCCCCTGCACCATTCCGGCTGTTGGTAAGCCAGGCTTCTCTCTTGGAGAAAATGAAATTGAAATTGGGATGGGAATCCATGGTGAGCCAGGTATTGAAAAAACTTCAATCCAAACAGCCAATTCAATTGCTGAAACTCTTCTAACAAAGGTTCTGGATGATTTAAACATAAAACAAAATGATAAAGTCGCTATTCTCATTAATGGTCTTGGCGCAACACCTTTAATGGAGCTTTATATTCTTAACAAAAAGGTAGCAAGTATCCTAGACGAACAACATGTGGAGATTTATGACACGTTTGTTGGCGAGTTTATGACAGCATTAGAAATGGCTGGTTGTTCCATTTCTGTACTTAAACTCGATCAACAATTAATGGAGCTACTTGATTCTCATGCAGATACATTGGCTTTTAAACGCTAAAAACAGGTAATGATTAACTGAGAAAGGACGTAATAACATGGAATTCGATGTACCAAAAGCAAAACACTGGATTAAAATTTTAAACTCAAAAATACAAGTTCAAAAAAACTATTTAACTGATTTAGATTTAGCAATCGGTGACGGTGATCATGGGTTAAATATGGCAAGAGGTTTTCAAGAGGTTATCAATAAAATCGAAAATAAGGAATACCCGGACCTTTCTACACTATTTAAAGAGATTGGGATGACAATTCTCTCAAAAGTTGGTGGTGCTTCAGGTCCTCTATATGGAACAGCTTTTATAAAAGCCTCTCCTATTTTCCAAAATAAGGAGTCTATTACTATATCTGAACTAGCCCAAGCATTTAATGCTTCTTTGGAAGAGGCTAAAACTCAGAGGTCGTGCTCAAATTGGAGATAAAACAATGATTGACGTCTGGGAGCCTGTTGTTACATTTATGATGGAACAAGGAGATAGTTTACGCCCAAATGATCTAGCTCAACTTGCAGAAAAAACGAAGGAAGCAACCAAAAACTTAGAAGCAAAAAAAGGCCGTGCTGCTTATCTTGGTAAAAGATCTATTGGACATATTGATCCAGGTGCGGCGTCCTCCTGCTATCTATTTAAAGCATTAGCGAACGTATTAGAAGGAGAAGATTGTGATGAGTAAAGTAGGGTTATTATTAATCTCACATAGCTATCAACTTGTTACTGGATTAAGAGAATTGCTGCATCAAGTTCAACCAGATGTTTCTATTGCCATTTCTGGGGGATCTGATGGAGGAATTGGAACAAATGCGTTTGATATTAAGGAAGCAATAGAGTCTATCTATACTGAAGAAGGAATTGTGATTCTCTTTGATTTAGGAAGTGCTTTAATAAACGCAGAACTAGCATTAGAGTTGCTGGATAAAGCTCAAGTAGAGATTCGACTAGCTGACGCACCTCTTGTTGAAGGAGGATTCGCAGCGGTTGTAGAGGCTGGTATTGGTGGCTCTCTTCAGGAGGTGCTTGAGGCAGCAGAGGGGGCAAAACAATTGCAAAAAATCACAAGATAGGAAAGGGTAAGGAGTGATCATAAGAAATGATTGAAAAAGAAATAGAAATAAAAATTGAAAACGGTCTTCATGCAAGGCCTTCGGCAGAGTTAATAAAATTAATGAATACTTTTAAAAGTACTGTTTATTTCAACATAAATACAAAGAAAGTAAATGCCAAGAGCATATTGAATCTTATGGGCGTCTCTATCAAAAAAAATCAATCAATTCTTGTCATTATTGATGGAGATGACGAAGAGGAAGCATTACTAGCTCTTGAAGCATTTTTAACTGATGAAAAACACTAGAATTGAGCTGTTATGTTCATAAGAAATATCTAACAAACATTTTTTTGAAATATACCAATAAGGATGTTGGATATGACATTAGACAATCAAATCATTTTGCCTGCCTTACGAAACATGAAGGATTTTGAGAAACTATTAGATAGTCCCTATGAATATATTGTCTTGCTAGATCTACACATTGGAAATTTGAAGAACATAACAACAAAGGCTAAGCAACATAAGAAAAAAGTACTGTTGCACGCTGACTTAATTCATGGATTAAAAGCGGACGATTATGGCATTGACTACCTATGTCATCAAATTCAACCTGAAGGAATTATCTCAACGAGGGCAAACGTGATTTCAAAAGCAAAAGAAAAGGGTTTACTTGCTATTCAACGTCTTTTTTTACTGGATAGTAGTGCACTAAATAAAGGCTGTGCTTTAATTGAAAAAACAAAGCCAGATTATATCGAACTATTACCTGGGATTATCCCTGAAATTATACAAGAAGTTCATTTGAAAGTGAAAATACCCATTTTTGCTGGAGGATTTATCCGAACAACACAAGATGTAGAAAGCGCGATCTCTGCTGGTGTAAAAGCTGTTACTACTTCAAATAAGGAGTTATGGGAACACTATACACCAATACATGGATTAAAATGAAGAATCTTACAATTAGTTGTTGACAGCGCTTTCAATATCGATTAACTTATAATTAAGTTTATATCTTGTGACGGAGAATTGGAGATCCACAGCAATCCCTTATCTTTAGGGGATGTTTGCTGTGGATTTTTCTGTGTTCTTTTACCAGGTAGCTCTATCACAAAAGTTAAACTACTTACGTAATAAGGGGGAAATATCATGACAGCTTTTTTAGGGGAACTCATTGGTACGATGATTTTAATTATTTTCGGAGGAGGAGTAGTTGGGGGAGTTGTACTAAAAAATTCAAAAGCAGAGAACTCAGGATGGATTGTCATTACATTCGGTTGGGCTATGGCCGTAACATTTGGTGTTTATGCTGTTGGTCAGATAAGTGGAGCACATCTTAATCCAGCCGTTACATTAGGATTAGCATCGATAGGAGATTTTCCATGGAGTGATGTACCTTCTTACATTTTAGCCCAGATGATTGGTGCATTTATTGGTGGAGTTATTGTCTTTTTTCACTATCTCCCACATTGGAAAGCAACAGAAGACAAGGGTGCTAAGTTGGCCGTATTTTCAACAGACCCAGCGATTAAGTCTACTCCAGCTAATCTCTTGAGTGAAATAATCGGAACATTTGTTTTAGTACTTGGTTTACTTACAATTGGCTCTAATTCATTTACTGAAGGTCTTAATCCGTTAATTGTTGGTTTCTTAATTTTAGCAATCGGTCTTTCACTTGGTGGCACAACAGGCTATGCAATAAACCCCGCCCGTGATTTGGGACCTAGAATTGCCCACTTCTTGTTACCGATTGCAGGCAAAGGAAGTTCAAACTGGAGTTACGCATGGATACCAGTTGTTGGTCCAATAATCGGGGGAATTTATGGTGCACTTTTTTATAAGCAATTTTTCTTAGGTGAAGGCAGTGCAGCATTTTGGGTATGTACGGCTATAGTGGTCATTATTGCTCTTACAGCATTCGCGAAAAGTAAAGGACACGATGCTACTGTTTCTTCTCATACAAAAGCATCTGTTTAATATAAAAATAAAGATCATTTAAAAAGGGAGAGAAATTATAATGGAAAAATATATCTTATCACTTGACCAAGGTACAACAAGCTCACGAGCAATACTTTTTAACAAACAAGGAGAAATTCTTCATATATCTCAAAAAGAATTCACTCAGCATTTTCCAAAGCCAGGCTGGGTTGAGCATGACGCTAATGAAATTTGGGGATCTATTTTATCCGTTATTGCTCAACTTTTATCTGAAACGAATGTGAAGCCGGAACAGATTGCGGGAATAGGGATTACAAACCAACGTGAAACCGCAGTTGTCTGGGATAAAACAACAGGACTTCCTATATACAATGCAATTGTTTGGCAATCACGACAAACTGCAGGAATTTGTGAGGAATTAAAATCTCAAGGATATAATGACTTATTTAGAGAGAAAACGGGTCTTTTAATTGATGCTTACTTTTCGGGCACGAAAGTAAAATGGATTTTAGATACTGTAGACGGGGCAAGAGAAAAAGCAGAAAAAGGAGATTTAATGTTCGGTACAATTGATACATGGCTGATCTGGAAGCTAACTGGCGGAGCAGCGTTTGTAACTGACTACACAAATGCGTCAAGAACGCTTATGTATAATATCCATGAATTGAAATGGGACGATGAATTATTAGATATCTTAACTGTTCCAAAATCAATGCTGCCTGAAGTACGTCCTTCTTCGGAAATATACGGTCATACGGTTGATTATCACTTCTTTGGTCAAAATGTACCAATTGCAGGGGTGGCAGGTGACCAACAAGCTGCGTTATTTGGGCAGGCATGTTACCAAGAGGGCATGGCTAAAAACACATATGGCACAGGTTGCTTTATGCTTATGAATACTGGAGAAACTGCTGTCAAATCTGAACATGGTCTTTTAACGACCATTGCATGGGGATTGGATGGAAAAGTCGAATACGCTTTAGAAGGAAGTATATTCGTGGCAGGATCAGCCATTCAATGGTTACGAGATGGACTTAGAATGTTCAAAGATGCATCAGATAGTGAAGGATATGCTGAAAAGGTAGACTCAACAGACGGTGTGTATGTTGTTCCTGCATTCGTAGGTCTAGGAACGCCTTATTGGGATAGTGACGTCAGAGGAGCGGTGTTTGGGTTAACACGCGGAACACAGAAGGAGCATTTTGTTCGGGCAACACTAGAATCGTTAGCGTATCAAACAAAGGATGTTCTTACAGCGATGGAAGCAGATTCGGGAATCTCTTTAAAAGGACTTCGAGTTGATGGTGGTGCTGTTAAAAATAATTTCTTAATGCAATTTCAAAGTGATATTCTTGGAGTTTCAGTGGAGAGACCTGTTATTGAGGAAACAACTGCATTAGGTGCTGCCTATTTAGCTGGGGCTTTGCTGTAGGTTATTGGAAAGACCGCGAAGAAATTTCAAAGCAATGGAACATCAACCGTACCTATGAAGCTAACATGTTAAATGAAGAAAGAGATAGCTTATACAACGGCTGGAAAAAAGCTGTGAATGCAACAATGGCATATAAATAATAAGGATAAAAAGAAGACCATACTACGTCTGAAACTTTGTGACGTTAGTATGGTTTTTCTTTTTTGGAAAGTAAAACATCAGTTTTTTATTGCTGTAAATGATATTTTTTAATTTTAAGATAAAGTGTATTTCGACTTATTTTTAAAATAGAAGCAGCACGACTAATGTTCCAGCTCACATAATCTAACGTTCTTTTGATCACTTCTTTTTCTGTAGATACTAATGAGGTTAGGGTTTCTTCATCTTCAGAAGAAAATTCAGTCGTTCGTTCATATTCCGTTTCAAAATCCAGGTCCTTTGCAAGGATTTCATTTCCTTCAACTAAAAAAGAAGCTTGCATAAGAACACTATTAAGCTCTCTAACATTTCCAGGCCAATGATAAGAAACCAGCTTTTCTTTTGCTTCACTAGAAAGGTGAAGAGAAGGAGAATCTAAATTTTTTAATAAGTAATTTGCAAGCTCAATAAGATCTGAACGTTCCCTTAAAGGAGGGATAGTCATAACAATTCCTTTAAGTCTATAATATAAGTCTTCTCTGAACCGTCCAGCTTCAATTTCTTTTCGAAGATTTTTATGTGTGGCAGCTATCACTCTCGTATTAATTGGGATTGGTTTTACCCCTCCTACACGCGTTACCGCTTTTTCTTGAAGAACTCTTAACAAAACAGCTTGTGCCTTTAATGGCATATCACCAATTTCATCGAGAAAAATTGTCCCATCATTTGCCGCCTCAAATTTACCAACAACACCTTCACGATTTGCTCCTGTAAAGGCTCCTTTTTCATATCCAAATAATTCACTCTCGATTAGAGTTTCGGGGATTGCACTACAATTAACAGCAATAAACGGCTTATCTTCTCGAAGCTCTGAAGTATGTAAGGATTGTGCTATAAGTTCTTTTCCTGTCCCGCTTTCACCATAAATAATAATAGGGAAATCTGTTAACGCCGCTTTTTTTACCTTTTTTCTCACTTCATTCATTTTAGCACATGATCCTATAATATCTGTTATTGTGTATAATTTCTTATCCTTAGTAGTTTGCTTAGGGGAATTATTAAAAGCCATAACGAGTCTTGATTGTTTTTGGAATGGATCTGAGATTACTTTTGTTTTATATCCTGATGAATGGTGAAACTCTTTGCCAATACAATTTTCACCTAGTAGTTGTCGTGCTGACTGATTTGCTCGGATAATTCTTTTATCTTCATCAAGAGAGAGAAGAGGGATTGTTGAAAAGCTAGCAATCGCTTCAAGCTCTCTAATTGTTATCACTTTTTCATGTGAAGCTTGATCAAAAAGTAACCCATTCTGAATGGAAGTTGCCATAATCGTTGTTAAGGAAATGATAAACGGGTGGAATAATTCCTTTCTAGCACTAATATTAACGGCTCCAATTAGTTCTCCGTCTGGTGAGTAAATAGGGCTTGCTGCACATGTGAGAAATTGATTTTTTACATAGAAGTGATGATCAGCATGGGTAATAATGGGCACTTTTGCAGAGATAGCGAGCCCCATAGCATTTGTTCCTTTGTTTTCTTCGGACCAATTTGATCCGATTGATAAATAGTCTGTGGAACCTGAAACATCTAGTTGTCCTTCTTTATGAATGATGGTCCCGTTTCGATCAACAATGACCACAACTAATTTGGAACAATAGTTAGAGGGAAGTGAGTTAATAACAGTAGTAGCATGTTTAATCAATAACTCATTTTCCTTTATAATTTTACGCAGGCTTTACCGGTTAAAATTGAGTTTTCAATAGGATCTGTTTGAGAAAGACCAATTTCTTGACAACGTTTCCAAGATTGATTAATCACATCTTTTTGATCATATAATATCTCCGTAAACATTTTATGATTATTACCTCCTCTACACGTTAAGGCAAATTGTTCTTTGATTCTATTATACTATTTTTTCAATAATCAGGAAAATCTTAGTTTTAGATTGTCTTAAATTAGGACACAATTTGTGCACTTTTTGAACACGTTTTCAAACATATCATTTTTAAAGAAATAAATACTAGCCTTTTGTGTTGGCATAGAAATTGCAAATAGATAATTGTAAGAAATGAAAGAAAAAAGGGGATGAGTGAAAGATGAAGGGAAACAGAGCGGTAGCATATATGGGGCCTGGAAAAGTAGAGGTCCAGGACATAGGATATCCTGACTTAGTATTAAGAGATGGCCCTGGTGTAAATCCATTGAATGTTGGTCGAAAGTGTAACCATGGTGTTATTTTAAAGGTTGTCACAACAAACATTTGTGGTAGTGATCAGCATATGGTGAGAGGGAGAACGACTGCTCCTTCGGGGTTAATTCTTGGACATGAAATCACAGGGGAAGTCATTGAAGTAGGAAGTGATGTTGAGTTTATTAAAAAAGGAGATCTTGTATCGGTTCCATTTAACATCGCTTGTGGTCGTTGTCGTAGCTGTAAGGAACGCGACACTCATATATGTGAAAATGTAAACCCTGATCGTCCAGGCTCAGCATACGGATATGTTGATATGGGTGGATGGGTCGGAGGTCAATCAGAATATGTGATGGTACCTTACGCTGATTTCCAACTTTTAAAGTTCCCTGATAAAGACCAAGCTATGGAAAAAATTAAAGATTTAACCATGCTATCAGATATATTTCCAACAGGCTATCACGGGGCAGTAAGTGCAGGAGTGAAGCCAGGCTCAACTGTTTATATCGCTGGTGCTGGTCCAGTTGGTCTTGCAGCAGCGCATTCTGCACAATTACTAGGTGCAGCAGTAGTGATTGTTGGAGATTTAAATGGTGAGAGACTCGCTCAAGCAAGAAGCTTCGGATGTGAAACAGTAAACCTACGTGAACATCCAGACTTAGGCGAACAAATTGAGCAAATCTTAGGTACACCAGAAGTAGATTGTGCGGTGGATTGTGTTGGCTTTGAAGCCTCAGCTCATGGAGCAAATGCTGGTGAAGCACCTGCAACTGTTTTAAACTCAATTATGACTGTTACACGTGCAGGAGGGAGGCTTGGTATTTCGGGATTATATGTAACAGGAGACCCAGGCGCAATTGATGAGGATGCAAAAATCGGTACATTAAAGGTACGACTTGGACTAGGATGGGCGAAGGCACATACGTTTGTTACAGGTCAAACACCTGTCATGCAATATCATAGAGAATTAATGACAGCAATATTAAGTGGTAGAGCCCAAATTGCTAAAGCAGTTAACGCCACTGTTATTTCACTAGATGAAGTTTCAAGAGGTTATCAGGAATTTGACAAAGGTGCTGCAAGAAAATATGTGATTGATCCACATGGACTTGTGAAGAACTAATTAATACTTAATGATAAGGAAAAAGAAACCTTTATGAAAAAGGCGGAGAACAACAAAGGTTGTTTCCGCCTTTTTTAATGAATCATATAAGAGTAATCATTATCGTTTTTTCTTCTTAGGATCATTTGCTGGGTTATTTTTGACCACTTTATCAAAAATGACATAAACATACACAACGTTATCGTCAGTAATTTTAATAGTAGAAACTTTACCTTTACGGCCTTTAATTTTTATATTTTCGTTTTCAGATGGAGGTTTTTCTAAGAGCTGAGTTAACACAACGGTATTATTTTCTACAAACTGTACAACTGGCATAAATAATTTCTCCTTTCGAATTTCGAAATAAGATAGAAGAAGGAAGGAACTAATGTGTAGTATAGATACATATTAAAAAAACCTTTTATTTAGACCATTTTAATACAAATTATATTATTACGTAAAATATAAATTTGACGTAATAATCGATATAAATTAAAATAGAGGTATAGAACTTTGGGCTTTGAGGTGAATTTTTATGGCTACAGAATCACAACAGCAACATTATCGTAAGCTGCAATCTTTACTGAAAGAATTACCGTGGTATGTTGAAGAATACATCGATCATAAACGCAGAAAGCTTTCAGCTGCATCATTACTGAATTACTGTCATGATTATAAAATTTTCTTTAATTGGATTATTTCAGAGCAACTTTATAATGGTGATCTTAAGGATATACCTTTGGATTTACTTGAAACGTTAACTGTACAACAGGTTGAAGGCTTTTTATATGTTTTGCAATACGAACTACATAACAAAGAAATTACGGTAAATCGAAAATTATCCGCATTAAAGTCCCTTTTTAATTATTTACAAAACATCGCTGAAACACGTGATTTAAAACCTTATATTCAGCGAAATGTTATGGCGAAAATTGAGTTTAATGAGCTTAAAGATAGTATGGAAACGATTGCGAACAAAATGGAGGGAAAAATCCTTATTGGTGATGAGTATGAAAAGTTTCGTCGTTTTATCGCTCATGACTATGGTGAGGTTTGTAAAGAAAACAAGAAGCTTTTTAACTTTTATCGATTAAACCAAGAGCGTGATACCGCGATTGTCTCCCTTATATTAGGTTCAGGATTACGTCTTTCTGAGGTCGTAAACCTTGATTTAGAAGACATTGATTTTACTAAGTTTTCTGCACGCGTAATTCGTAAAGGAAATAAAGAACAATATGTATACTTTAGTAAAATTGCGATGGATGATCTTCAGGAGTATCTTAAAATAAGAGAAACTAGGTACCTTGTGGAGAAAAGCAACAAGGCTTTATTTGTAGCAGCAGCAATGGGACCAAAAGGCAAATCCAGACGCCTGACAGCACGTTCAATAGAAAAACTTATTGAAAAATATGCTGCAGCGTTTGGAAAGCCATCCCTATCGGTTCATAAGTTAAGACATTCATTTGCTACGAGGTATCATTCTGAGATTAATGACGTACCTAAACTTAGAAGACAATTAGGCCATTCCTCTATTCAAACGACCATGATCTACACACATATAAGAAATGATGATTTAAAAAGTGCTGTAGATCGTATGGATATGCCGAAAGAACAGTAAACGTTAAAGAGATTCCATTTCTTCTTCAAAATAAAACGTATTCGGATACTCTTTTAATGTATAAGAGTATCTTTTCATGTTAGCAACATAACTACAATTAGTAATTGTTACAACTTCCTTTTTTGCTTTAAGAAATACTTTTTCGTTGATCTTAAATTTGTTATTATTTTTCATTGTATACCAACTTTCTTTGGATGCGATAGTAGTATTATCTCATAAAAAGGAATGGATATTTCAATTTTTCAACATAGAAATTAATATTTAATCATTTTTTCTTAGAAAACAGGTCGAAATGAATGCATTTTAAATACAAAAATAGCCAGTGAATGAAGATTATTTGATAAGTGATAATGGTAGCACAAGGTGTTGGTTAAATCAAAGAGAGATAAGAGAAGGTATTAGCAATTAGATATATATATCTTTTTTTATTCTAGTTTACATAATATGTATTATGAGAAGTTAAATGAAATCATAAATTTTGTCTCAAAAACTAAGATTACTTAAGTAAATGAGACAGAAAAAATTGATAAAATAATTAAATAAATTATGCATCAGCTAGTTTTCTGTGTTTTATACAATTAAACAGATCACATTTTCACGTATTTTCTAACAATATTAGTGAAGTTAATGGTGTATTTTGTAAAGTTTTCTCATTTAGATCTGGTACAAGTTCCTTCAATATCTTCTTAATAAAAGCATCATGGCTGATGATTAATACCTTTTCATTTCGGTATTTTTTGATTATTTCATCAAAAAGTGCATTGCACCTAAGAATTACACTATTATGCTCTTCATGTCTAAAACTAAGTCCCTCTTTCCTTCCCCACTTCTTTATTGCAATCTGTTATACAATGACGAATCATACCGATTTTCACTATATCCCCCTCCCTTTTTACAACACTTGTGCTCTATTCATTTTCTATTACATGCCATTCTATAAGATTGATGGCATGACCATCTGGATCATATACATCAAAATCGATATGTACATTTGTGCCAGAGGACCAATGATTCAATTCCCCCACCTTAATTTCTTTTTCTTTTAATTTCGAATAGAGATCTTCAACATGATCACAATTCAAATTAAAGGTTGGGTTCTTATGAGGAGTAATCGTCTCAGTCGTTTCAATTAACGTTAACAAGGGAGAATGTTCACTAATCATGTAATTTGCTTCCCTTCCATTCTCCCACTGTTCAACATCTCGCAGTTTTAAGCCTAAAACATCAGAATAGAATGTAATTGATTGATCTAAATTACTTACTCTTAAAAATACGGCTCCTAAATAGTTAACAACCATTTCTCCTAGCTCCTCTCCGTCACTTTTATGAAATTTTACAAATCATAAGCATATTCCCATCAGGATCTTTTATATTAAAAGAATGCCCATGCTCAATGTTTGTCACAATTTCAACTCCTTTTTCTTGCATAAACTGATAGGCTTGATGAATATCATCAGTATTAAAATGAAACATTGGTGTTCTTGCGTAAGAGTCCTTTGTATAGATCTTACTATCTAGTACAATATTTAATCCATTATTGTCCATTGGTATGCAGCAAAGATGATCTAATAAAATCTCATATGTAGGCTCTAAATTCAATAGTGAGCAATACCACTCTCGAGCTTTTTTAATATCACTTACTGGTATAAAAATGGCCCCAACTTTATTTAAGATGATACTCAAAAAAATCACTCCCCTATATAGTTGAAAAGAGTACTTCAGGAACTTGCTTGAAAAGTTCTGAGCACCCCCTCTTACCTTACTTAACTGCATCTCACCAAGTTCATGTATTATATTCTCTTTATTTCCCTTTTTTCCTTTTTATTACAGTTTAAAATAACTGAATCTCCAAAAATTTCTTGACTAGGTAATTCGTTCCATAAGATAATACTTATGAGTAATATAATTCTAAACAGAATTTGAGGTTTTTTACATCATGGGTAAAAAAGGTCGTAAGGAAGGATCAAATGGTGCAGAAAGCAGAGCAAACCTGGTTTTGATAGCTGCAGAGGAATTTGCTACATATGGATACTATGATACAAAGGTAAGTACAATTGTGAAAAAGGCAGGAGTTACTCAACCTACTTTTTATTTATATTTTGATAGTAAGGAGGCCATTTTTTCAGAGTTAATTCAAACATTTCGTCATAAGCTTTCAGAACTAACAAAAGAAAGCAGGCTTGAAACGGGTTTAGATCCCACTTTATTGCCTGACAGAATCGCAATAGGTTTATCTGCTATACTACAATTTTTTTATGATCATCCAAACTTAACAAAAATTGGGCTTTATTATTCATCAGAAGCAGAGTTAATAAAAAAACAACTCGTTGAACAAATAACAGAAAATCTATTATCCGAACAAAGAGATGGTTATTTCAGAAGAGATATTGATATGAAAACAGTAAGTGAAAGTTTGGTAGGATCTATTGAACGTCTTACTTACCTATTTATTTACTGATCAGAAAGAACCTGTTCAGCTAGCTAAAGAAATTGTTGCTTTATATTTAAATGGCCTTAAGGTGTAAAAAATTATTGCTTTTTGAAAGGTTCTGTACTTACCTTTCTGATCATTATTAACTGGAGTTGATCATAATGAAGGTTTATGAAGAAACGAAAAAGGAAGAGTTAGATCAAGAGTGGGTTGAACTCATTTCCAAAGCAAGAGAAATGGGTCTTAGTACAGAAGAGATTCGTGATTTTTTAAAGTTAAAGCAGTAATCATCAAGAAATGTAACTTATAATAAATTTCCATACCTATTGTAACTAACGCGATGTACAAATTCTGCATCGTTTTTTTTATTGTGTAACTTTTTTGTGAAACAAGAAAATTCGGGGAGTGACAGGCACCCCCCGAACACTACAGTCTACTGCACTAACTCGTCTACTGATTGTTTCTCGTGAATTCGTTTAATCGCTTCACCGATTAGAGGAGCAACAGAGAGTTCAACGATTTTGTCTATTCTTTTGGATTCTGGAAGTGTGATTGAATCTGTTATAACGAGTTCTTTGATGTTTGAATTTTGAATACGTTCGATTGCCGGTCCTGATAAAACTGGATGTGTACAACATGCATACACTTCTTTTGCGCCATTTTCTGTCAGGGCGTTTGCAGCTAACGTAATAGTTCCAGCTGTGTCAATAATATCGTCGATAAGAATCGCAGTTTTTCCTTCGATGTTCCCAACAATATTCATCACTTCTACAACATTAGGTCTAGGACGTCTTTTATCAATAATGGCAATAGGAGCCTTTAGACGATCTGCCAATTTACGAGCACGTGTTACGCCACCGTGATCTGGTGAAACGATCACAAGATCCTCTAAATTCTTATCTTGGAAATACTGAGCAAGGATAGGAACTCCTAAAAGGTGGTCAATAGGAATGTCAAAGAATCCTTGAATTTGTGGTGCATGTAAGTCTAGAGCGATTACACGTGTTGAACCAGCTGTTTCAAGAAGGTTTGCAACAAGCTTTGCAGTAATCGGCTCCCTTGCTCTCGCTTTACGATCTTGTCTTGCATATCCATAGTAAGGAATAACCAAATTGATCGTTTTGGCTGAAGCACGCTTAAGCGCATCTACCATAATAAGCAGCTCCATTAAATGTTCGTTAACTGGATCACTGATTGATTGAATGATATAAACATCACAACCACGGATACTTTCTTCAATATTTATCTGGATTTCTCCGTCACTAAAGCGAGTAACAGAACACTTACCTAATTCGACTCCAAGGATATCACTAATTCTTTTTGATAGAGAAGGATCAGAGTTTAGTGAAAAGATTTTCAAATTAGGATCTTCATAGTGATTAGACATGTTAATGAGTAAACCTCCAATAGCCATTCTTAAATTTTAAGTTAGTTTCCAATTAACTATTTTACACTAAATTTACCTAACGTTAATAATTATTTATTAAAAAAAGCAGAGAATTTGATTAGAAAATCTTTGCTTTTCATCATGTCCTATTGAAACAAGCTAGTTACTCTATTTTAAGAACACTGCTAACATCATTCCACTCCGTTACTTTACCCTCATTAAACCTGATCGTTGAGTATTTATACAACCACTCTTCTCCTGTAATTGAATCAGGTGTTCCCATAGCATTAATAACTTCCTGTATGGAACTACCTACTGTGAATGAGTTTGTAGTAGCTTCAGTCTTTTTCATATAAATGAGAAGATTATTGCTAAAATTATTCCAACCTACTACTTTGTTATCTTGAAATGTAACAGTTGAAAAATGGTAACTCCATTGATTGTCTTTCAGAGTATCAGGTGGACCCATTATATCTCTTACTGTTTCCTTCGTTGATCCTAGTGTGAAATAGTCAGCATGAGGACTTTCTTTCCTTTGCTCGGTATTTTCTAACGTTTCCTTTGTTATACCTGCTTTCTTTTCTAGTTCTTCTATGTAAGATACCTGGTCATAATATTCTTTTTGTAATTCAGCGTATTGTCCTTCCAACAAGGATTGACGATATTTTAATTGATTATATTCTTCTTGACTCACATCTTTAGTTTTTTGATTATCATAATAGGGTTTAGCAAGTAAAGTAAATGCTAACAAGATATTTATGAGGATGGATACAATTAAATAGGTAGAATCAGAACCAGTAGTCGTTTTTTTCTTTCTATTTTTGTCACGAGGCCGCTCGTTATGAAAATTTCGGTCATATTGTTGTTGATTTCTATTAGATCTACTCTCCTCCCCTTGAACACCAGCCATTGATGAATAATTAGTATACGCTCTATTCATATGTGCATCGTATAGAGAATCATAGTTCATTCTTTTTACATCATGATAAAGAGTATCATATGCCTGTTTTATAAGTAGAAACTGCACATGGCTCCCACCAGCATCCGGATGGTACTTTTTCGCCTGTTTTCGGTAAGCCGTTTTAATTTCCTCTTTCGTAGCCTTCCTCTTTATATCTAAAACTCGATAATAATCTATAAAATCATCCATCGAAATCACCCTAACATCTGGACTAATAATACCCCACTTTACCTTAATTTGGTATGTGCAACAATGATGAGATATTCCTATTTTTAGGATAATAAAAAAAGACACATTCCTTTTTCAGCATGTGTCTTTTAAAGGATTATTCTGTATAAATAAACATTTTCTACCTTATATATCGGTTATGATAAAAAAATTAAACGAATCAACAAAATATTTTATAATGGAAAATCCTCTGCCCCAATATAAGCTTCCTTTAAAATCTTAAAATGATGTAGCTCATGTCCTGCTAAAATAAAAACAAGTGCCCGTGCTGTTACCTCAGAACCTAGTGCGGTACCTTTTCTTTCTAAATCCTCAGAGGTTAGTGTTTTGATAAATTGTAAAGTGCTTTGACGAACAACAGAAAAATCCTCTAGTAACTCTTTAACAGATTGTCTATTAAAGTCAGCGTTTTTAATGTAGGCATCTTTATCATAGATATGAAGAGACATTGCTTCCCCTCTCGCGATACAAAGAAGCGTAAAACTTAAAATACGTTCAGTATCTGAGAGATGCCCAATCACTTCCTTTATACTCCATTTGTTAGGTGCGTATTTATATAACCCTTGTGTTTCGGAAAGATTCTTAAGTAAGTTGATTGTTTCGTTATTTTGTTGTTGTAATGTTTCGAAAATGTCACCCTCAGGGACTAAGTCTACGTATTTTGAAAAGTACGTGTTATATTCATCTATAGTTGGTTTATTGATCATATCATCTCATCCTTTCATCTGTATGTAGTTCATATTCGATGAAATATAGCGGATTCCTTCTTTTGGAAGTTTTGTCGAAAACTAATATTTCGTTGAAAACATCAAATAAAAGTTTAAAACTAGCAAATATATAGATCAAATCAATTAAAATCGCAAAATTGGCAAATATATTTGCGGAAACTCCTAATAAATGTAACTAGGCACAACGAAATGTTGTGCCTGCTCACCTTATCCTCATAAACAACGTCCACTAATTTTCCTTACCATTTCCTCTTTAAAATCGTTAATAGATATACGTTCTGACTGATGATCTCCATATTTTCGAACATTCACTGTTCCATTTTCCACTTCTTGATCTCCTAAGACAAGCATATATGGAGTTTTTTTCATCTGAGCTTCCCTGATTTTGTACCCAAGTTTTTCATTGCTGTAATCAATTTTTACTCGGATCCCCGCTTTCTTCAGCTCCGCTTGAATTTGTAAGCAATAATCCATGTGAACATGTGATACCGGAATGATTTCTACTTGTGTTGGTGAGAGCCATAGCGGGAATGCACCTGCAAAATGTTCAATTAATATCCCTAAGAAGCGGTCGATTGAGCCGAATATAGCACGATGTATCACAACAGGACGCACTTTTTCGTTGTTTTGATTAATATAAGAAAGATCAAACTTTTCCGGCATCTGAAAATCTAGTTGAATTGTTGCGCATTGATGACTTCTTTTTAAAGCATCTTTAATATGAAAATCAATTTTAGGTCCGTAAAATGCGCCATCACCCTCGCTAAGATGATAATCGACCTCCAAATCTTGAAGCACATTTTTTAAAGCCTCCTCGGAAAGTTCCCAAAGCATATCATCTCCTAAAGAATCTTCTGGTCTAGTAGAAAGCTCAACAGAATACTCAAATCCAAAAGTACGATAAACTTTATCAATTAATTGAAACACCTGCTTAATTTCATCCTGAATCTGATCTTCACGAACAAAAAGATGTGCATCATCCTGACAAAATGTACGAACCCGAAGAAGTCCATTTAATGCACCGCTGTATTCATGGCGATGAACTTGACCAAATTCAGCCATTCGAATCGGCAAATCTCGATAGGAGTATAGATTATTCTTGAAAATAAGCATATGACCAGGGCAATTCATTGGTTTTAAGGCAAATTTAGTTGAATCCACCTCCGAAAAATACATATTTTCATGATAATGATCCCAGTGACCTGATTTCTCCCATAATTGTTGATTCATCATAAAAGGAGTACGAACTTCGTCATAGTAGGCTTCATTCTGAAGTTCACGCGAAAACCTTTCAAGTTCATTTCTAATTATCTGGCCATTTTTTAAATAAAACGGCATTCCAGGAGCTTCCTCTGAGAACATAAACAGCTCTAGTTGTTTTCCTAGCTTTCGATGATCACGTTTTGCTGCTTCTTCTAAGTAATACAGATAATCTTTTAAGTCATTTTTCTTTTTAAAAGCCACACCATAAACTCGCTGAAGCACATCATTTTCGCTATCACCTCTCCAGTAAGCACCGGATACACGAGTTAACTTAAATGCTTTTATAAAACCAGTTGATGGAAGATGTGGCCCTCGACAAAGATCAATGAATTCACCTTGTTGGTATAGTGACAGCTTTTCATTTTTCGGAATATCTTTTAAAATCTCTAATTTGTAGCTCTCACCTTTTTCTGAAAAAAACTTTTCCGCTTCATCATAAAGTACTTCAATTCGTTTAATCTCTAAGTTTTCTTTTATGATGTTTTCCATCTCTTTTTCGATTTTTTCCAAATCATGTGAAGTAAAGCTATGATCAGATAGTTTCATATCATAATAAAAACCATCTTCAATTACTGGTCCAATTCCTAATTTTACATCACCATAAATTCTTTTCACCGCTTGAGCTAATACATGGGTACTAAGTTGAGTGCCTTAGAATTTGTAAACCTTCTTCAGAATCAAGAGTTACAATAGAAACCTTTGCATCTTGTTCTAGCTTGTAGCTGAGATCAACCAAATGACCATTCACTTTCCCTGCTACCGCATTCTTTTTCAAACTTAACTAATTGATTCAGCCAGCATACTAACTGAGATCCCTTTTTGACATTCTTTTATTTTCCCATCCGGTAATTCAATTTTTACTACATTCATTTAACAAAACACTCCTTTACTATAATAAAAAGCACACTCATCCCTAGATAAGGGACGAGTGTGCTTAATAACCCGTGGTTCCACCCAATTTCCCATAAGTATAAACACTTATGGCTTTGGTGCTGTAACGTAGCATGGACGATATCAGATACTACTTTTCCCTGATATAGCTCAGAGGTGGTAAATGATTTTCCTAAGTTAGGAAGGTCACAGCATTTCCTTCCCTCTCTGGAAACCGTAAAAATCATTCATGTCCTCGTCACTGCTTTTTCTTTTGTAAAATAAAAAAACGCACTCATCCCTAGATAAGGGACGAGTGCGTTAGCGACCCGTGGTTCCACCCAATTTCCCATAAGAAAAAACACTTATGGCTTTGGAGCTGTAACGTAGCCTAGACGATATCAGATACTTATGTTCCCTGATATAGCTCAAAGGTGGTAAATGATCTTCCTAAGTTAGGGAGTCGCAGCATATCTCCCCTCTCTGAAAACCGTAAACATCATTCATGTCCTTTTCATAGCATTGTATTTTTGTGGAAAATAAAAAACACACTCATCCCTATACAAGGGACGAGTGTGTTATAACCCGTGGTTCCACCCAATTTCCCACAAGTAACAAACTTATGGCTTTGGTGCTGTAACGTAGCATATACGGCATTGGATACTCTTTTCCCCAATACAGCTCAAAGGTGGTAAACTACTTTACTGCGTTAGGAAGCTCTCAGCATATCTTCCCTCTCTGGAAACCGTTTAAAGTAACTCATGTCCTTATCATTGCGTTTAAAAGTAAGATTCGTATTTGATTGATTTTGATATTACAATAATATGGAAAGAAATGCAATAACTTAATTTAAATTTTATAATTACCATATTTTCGACATTGTTCGACAAAGTGTTTTGAAATATAATAAGAACAAGACATTAGTGTTACCTTTCGAGATTTTATATCTCTTTTATAAAAAATGCCCTTCCTATTGGAGGGCATTTTCTATATTCTCTCATACACCTGAAAATAATAAGTATACGGGTTTTGGTCATTTTTTATCCCTTTTTCAACAGATACTTCCTTCCAATCCTTTTCATTTACTTCCGGAAAAAATGTATCACCTTCAAAGGAATGATGGATTTTAGTGATATACATATTCTCAACATACGGTAAAAACAATTTATAAATCTGTTCTCCGCCAAAAATAAACACTTCGTTTTCTTGTTTACATAATTCAAAAACCTCTTCTATGGAATGAACAATCTCACAGCCTTCAAAAGAAAAGTCTTTGTCTCTAGTTAAGATAATATTTCTTCTATGAGGTAAAGCTCTGCCAATTGACTCAAAGTTTTTTCTGCCTAATATAATCGCATGCCCTTTTGTTACATTTTTTACATATTCCCAGTCTCGTGGAATTCTCCATGGAATGTCATTTTTATAGCCAATGACTCTATTCTGATCCATCGCAACGATTAAAGAAACTTTCAAAGCAAACCCTCCTATTTTATTTCGTATTTCACATGTAATGACTTGATAACTTTGGAAACTTGTAAGTCTTCCTTCATATCCTCTAGGGAGTGCCATTTAACCTCAGAGAGTGTTTGTTTCTTACCAGCTTCGGGATCAAAACCAAGAGAAGGTATACGATCATTTACTGTACGAACTAAGTAACATCTTTCCTCTCCGTGACTATAGGCACCAACAAATAAACATGTCTCTATTTCCACATCCAAATTTACTTCTTCCTTTACCTCACGAATGACCGCTTCTTCATACGTTTCCCCTTCTTCTACTCCACCACCAGGTAATGTCCAAAACGTTTTATCCGGATAAACCTCTTTAACCATTAAAATGTGATCATCCTTTATAATAGCTGCACATGATCTTTTTCTATTCATTGTTTTCACCTCTTAAATTGTCATTTTATAAAAATCGATTTCCCTTACATCATTTTATCAGCTATCGAGATTTTAAATATGGTCATTTCGGTATAACATTTATATTTAACAGGAAATTGACTAGAAAATTCAAGAAATATAAAGTAGGATAAACATATCAAACATTACTAGAATCAGTACTGATAAGGTTACGGAGAGTGAAATAGAATTGAAAACATTAACAGTTGAAAATTTAGTCAAACAATTTTCATTAAAAGTCTTAACTGGAGTTCATAACCTACAGCAACCTATTACCCAACCAAGATCACACCGCCCAGGCTTGGAGTTTGTTGGTCATTTTGACTTTTTCCCAACTGAACGTGTTCAAATTCTTGGAAGAAAAGAAATTAACTATTTGCATAAGTTAAGCATAGACGAACGTCAAATGCGAATTGGTAATATTGTAAAATACCATCCACCCTGTTTTATTGTAACAGCTCGACCAGAAGGCTTAACCTATTTGACTCAATATTGCATTGAAGAAAACATCCCCTTGTTATGCACAAACGAGCCAGAAACGACTTCTGAATTTATGATGAAGCTTGATTCATACATGGTAAAAGCACTTGCGGAGGAAATTGCCGTACACGGCGTATGCGTGAATGTATATGGTATGGGAATTTTAATCCGTGGGAAATCAGGTGTTGGGAAAAGTGAAACAGCTCACACGTTAATAGGTAAAGGCCATCGACTTGTAGCGGATGATATTGTTGTCTTAAAAAAGCTTAGTCCCCGAACCATTCTAGGAACTCATGATGAAAAAACAAAGGAATTTTTATCCCTACGTAGCATCGGACTCTTAAATGTTGTTCGCTTATACGGCAGAAAGGCGTTTCAAGATGAAACTCGAATTGCACTTGATATTGAATTGAAAAAATGGGAAAAAAATTCACTAAATAATGAATTAGAACATGAACAGACTTTTACTGATTATATGGGTGTTAAAGTTCCACATGTTGAAATCCAGCTTCAGCCAGGTCGGGATGTAGCAGGATTAATTGAGGCTGCTGCAAACAATTGGCTTTTAAAGCAACAAGGGTATAGTGCAGCAGAAGAATTTATGAAACGTCTTGAATCAGAGTTTAATTAAATTGTATATAAAATCAGGCACAAACTAGTAAAGTTAGTTTGTGCCTGATTTTTATAGGAAGCTCTTATTTAGATTATTAATCGCAGTTTTTAATGACTTCAAAGGATTCATAATCTTTATCGAGGTCTTATTCTCAACCTGCTCTGCGCCCTCAACCATGGACAATTGAGCAACAGATAGTATTCTATTGTTTTGTCTTAATTGCTCTAAGCACTCAACTATTTTTTGATTATATTCTTCTTGTAAACCATTCATAATCAAGTTAAATGAGTTTTCAATCACAGCAACTTCTATATCAATTGATTTTTGATGAGCTGTAGCATATTTATAAAGACGTGACATTGTTCCATCAACAGTTGCCGGATTTGAGAAAACAATCGTTTGTGGTCCTTTCATCTGACAAAGAGATTCAAAAAAAGGTTCATCAATTTTAATAATCGGGACTGCAGTGGTTACTACGGCATCCTCTAGAAGAGCTATGTAGTTTGTACATGTTATTAAAATGGCATCCACCTGACAGTTCGCAACCCATTCAATTTGCTCCCTCACCTTAGCTTGAGCATTTTTTCTTGATAAAGAATGACCAGGTTGAATACAGTGCATTAATCCTGGATCCACAAAATGAAGAAACTCTATTGTAGAAGTTGAAAATGCTTTTTCAAGATAATTTATATTTGAAGAATAATGCGCGTGTATACACCCAACTTTTTTCACGATCATTCTCCCTTTGATTCTATGAGTTTTTTGTGGCTTTTATCAACACAGCTTCTCCAAGAAACGATTCAACTTTGTTATGTTGAATGGTTATACGAAATTTATTTTTCACCTCTTGTTTACTAGTTATAATATATTCATTTAACGCTTTTTTATCGTCTTGTGACATTTTCATTCGATCACACCAACTGTCAAATTCAAACTTTTTCTCAAAGCGATATAATTCCTGTATTTCAAAACCTTCTTGCTCTAACATGTTTATCCACTCTGTTTTCTTCCACGCGCGAAAATGACTAAAATCTCTTATTTTTTCAATTTTATTATAAAAGTGATCATATTCATATACTTCAGGTGCAACATTGTCATCAAGAAGAAATTGACCGTTACCTTTTAAAACCCGGTGAACTTCACTAACAAACTGTTGAATGTTTGGAAAGTGATGTGGAGCAATTCGACAAGTAACCAGATCAAAGGAATGATCTTGAAAAGGAAGCTTTTCTGCATCACCTTCAACAAAGACAACATTTGAATGACCATTTCCCTTGATAAACGTTTCAGCAGCCGATAGCATTTCAGGTGTTAAATCAACAGCTGTTACTTTGTGTACAAGAGGTGCAAAAGCGTTTGCCGTATGTCCTCCTCCAGTTGCGACATCAAGGACATGTTCAATCCCTTTCACATGAGCTATTTCTAATAATTTTTGTAAATCTGCTCCCTTACGATGACCACTACTTTTTACATACTCATCAGCACTGCGCCCAAATTGCTTTTGAACATCTTTTTTAATATCCATTCCTTCTCCCCCTTTCGTTTGTCAGTAAAATCATCTCTCTCCTTTTATTATAATAAAAAAGGGAGATAAGAAAATGTTGATTGTTTTATGAAACGCAATAAGGGTAACTTATTGGGCGAGAAAGAATGAAGCTAAAATAGGCTGTATTTTCTTCACAATAGAACATACTAACAACAAAAGGAGTGATAAAAATGACAAACAATCCAGATAAAGGTTCAATGTCTAGAGGATACTCAGATGACAAACATCAGGCACAAAACTATAACGAGGAAATTAGCATGGAGACATTAGCAAAACAAGCTCTTGAACAAACAATTAAAGAAGGTGGTGCCTTCGCACGAGAAAATTCTGATCAATTTAAACAATAAAAAGAGGTTATCTTAAGCTGGGTGTCTTTCTTAAGTAGGTGGGTTTTCGGGAACAGGCACCTATATTCTATTAGTTAGCTGGTGGAATCGTTAGGTGTCCCTGATATGGTATGTATTGAGACAGGGTGATGCTGGAAGAGATAATTGGTGTCCCGATTAAACAGGTATCGAGACAGGATGATGTTGGAATAGATAGGTTGTGTCTCGATTAAGCGGGTATCGAGACAGGATGTTGTTGGAAGAGATAATTAGTGTCCCGATTAAACAGGTATCGAGACAGGATGATGTAGGAAAAGATAGGTTGTGTCTCGATTAAGCTGGTATCGAGACAGGATGATGTTGGAATAGATAATTAGTGTCCCGATTAAGCGGGTATTGAGACAGAATGATGCAGGAATAGATAATTAGTGTCTCGATTAAACAGGTATTGAGACAGGCTGATGGTGGAAAAGATAGGTTGTGTCTCGATTAAGCGGGTATCGAGACAGGATGATGGTGGAAAAGATAATTGGTGTCCCGATTAAGCGGGTATTGAGACAGAATGATGCAGGAAGAGATAGCTTGTTTCTCGATTAAACAGGTATCGAGACAGGATGATGTAGGAAAAGATAGCTTGTGTCTCGATTAAGCCAGTATTGAGACAGGATGATGTAGGAAAAGATAGGTTGTGTCTCGATTAAGCTGGTATCGAGACAGGATGATGCAGGAAGAGATAGCTTGTGTCTCGATTAAGCAAATATCGAGACAAGATGATGCAGGAAGAGATAATTAGTGTCCCGATTAAGCTGGTATTGAGACAGAATGATGCAGGAAGAGATAATTAGTGTCCCGATTAAGCTGGTATCGAGACAGGATGATGCAGGAAGAGCAAACTTGTGTCCCAATTAAGCCAGAATCGAGACCGTATTCTGCTGCAAGAGTCAATTGGTGTCCCGATTAAACCAGAAGCAAGGCAAAATTTCTGCTCTGGCCCCCATTTTAGTAACAAACCCAATCAAACCGCTAAGCCTAGGTCCATAAGTTACTACTAACTCCTCAAAGCTTCCTTCAAAGCACTTATCGCATTTATTACTTCTTTCATATTTCCCTTACTATTCATATTGTTCCTAGCATGAAGAAGAACTGGTCTTACCGACTCGACAGAACGACCAAACTCATACATCCACTCATAGCGTGGAACCATCCATGTGTGAAAATGGTGAGTTGTATCTTCGTTATAAAAATAATAAACATGCTCTATTCCCAAGGTTTCTCTTTGAGCTTTTCTAATTTGAGATAAAGCAGTGATATAATCGATTCTTTCTTCCTCGGTTAATTCATCTAAGCACTTAATATGTCGCTTAGATGCCAAAATGACTAACCCTTTTATGGGGTAGGCAACATCTTGATGTGCATGAAAGAACTCTGTTTCCATCACTACACCGCCCTCAGGCTCAATTAGTCCACTTGTTAAGGCACAACTTAAACATTCAACTTCTACTGTGTTTCCGTTGGATAAAGTTATTTTTCTCATTGTGGTCTCCCTCTATATTCAATGATCTTCTATGTACATGCCACAAGTAAATATATAACAAGCCTCCCATTAAATAAACATCTTTTTCAAAGCAACAATTTTACTCCTTCTGAAAACCATTCCCGCAAAAACAAGCATAAGCCCCCTCTTTCCTTAAAAACAAAACAATGTAATTGAAATAAAAAACTATATCTGATACGATTTAATCGTACACGATTTATATAAAAGAGGAGGAAATCAAGATGAACACAGTGTTTGATTTCACAGTTAAAAAACCAAATGGTGACACAAAATCTTTGAGTGATTATGCAGGAAAAACGTTACTTATTGTTAATACTGCAAGTAAATGTGGTTTAACGAATCAATTTAGTGGATTGCAAGAGCTTTATGAAAAATATAACAGTAAGGGCTTGGAGATTTTAGGATTTCCATGTGGTCAATTTAATGATCAGGAGTATGAAAATATTGAGGAAACAACTCAGTTTTGTCAGTTAAATTACGGTGTATCTTTTCCTATGTTTGCAAAGATCGATGTGAACGGTGATGCTGCTGATCCTCTTTTTTCATTTTTAAAAGAACAAAAGAAAGGTGTACTATCCAAAGAAATAAAATGGAATTTCACAAAATTTCTTGTTGATAAGAATGGAAATGTCGTTAAACGCTATGCACCAACAACAGATCCAGCTAAAATAGAAATGGATATTGCTAACCTATTATAAGTTTTGTGAAGGATGAGTTAGTTGAATGATTTTTTAACCTTAGAAAATCAGCTTTGTTTTGCTATTTATGAAACAGGCAGCCAGTTTACAAAATTATACACAAAAGCACTTAAGGAATTTGGGATCACGTACCCACAATATTTAGTGTTATTGGCTTTATGGGAAAAAGATGGACTTACAGTAAAAGAGCTCGGAGAAAAGTTGAACCTAGGTACCGGCACTTTAACACCGATGGTAAAAAGACTCGAAGCAAATGGTTGGGTTACAAAAGAGCGCTCTTCAATAGACGAGAGAAAAGTTAGTATCTATCTTCAAGCTAAAGCAATAGAAGAAAAAGAAGCCATTTCCGAAAAAATTACAAAAGAAATCGTGTTGTGCAATATTGAGTTACAAGAATATGAACAATTAATGAGGAACTTAAAACTTCTTCAACAAAAACTAGTTAAACGCAATAATGGACTTTAAACAGAAAACTCGTCGATTAACGTAGTTGCCCGTAGCCCTCATACCCTAGAATTGGCAGCTTTGGCCATTTATCATCATAGCTGCCAATTTATCCCGAGAAATAAATAAAACCTCAATCCTCTAATAGATACTTTTTTATAAACTCAGTAAAGCTTTTTACTTCGTTTGTTTCTACTTTTGTTACCAAATAGGTTACTGAAACTGGTGGTGAAATTTGATCAGATTCGATTTCTGATAGAATGTTCTTTTTTAGATCATCCTTCACCATTGAAAATGGTAAATACGAAACGCCTAAGTTATTTTCTATGAATTTTTTTGTTACTTCAACTTGATTCACAGTCATTGTTCGAATTCTTGGATAATGTTTTTTCACTTCGTTCAACAAGGAATCCCAATAATCAGGATGATTATGTGTAATAAGCCGGAAATGTGATAAAGCATGCTGCTCATTTCTCAAGCTTCCTTCCCATTCATTTGGACCAACCAAAATAACCGGCTCCTCGTGGATAGGTTCACTTTTTACATTTGTTTGGATAGGAGTCATTCTTGATAATCCCAAGTCCGCTTTGCCACCACTTATTGCTTCTCCCACCTCATAAGAGTTTACAACGTCTACTATTACTTCAATATCAGGATGACTATTAATAAATTCTCTCAATAATCTTGGTAAAAAAGATGAGGCAATTTGCGGTGCTGTTGCAATGGTTAATTTGCGATTATAGCCCTGCTTCCATGACTCAAAAAAGTCTATTCCTTGTTCATAAGTTGCTATAAAATCTTTTGCATAAGATAGGAATGTATGACCTGCAGAAGTTAAAAAAACAGCTTTCCCTCTTCTTTCGAATAGTTGTACGTTTAAATGCTCTTCAAGACGTTTTATATGCTTTGTAATGGCTGGTTGAGTGAGAAATAGTTCTTCTGATGCTTGTCTAAAATTCTCAAACTTCGCACACACAATGAACGTTTTTAACCATCTTATCTCCATCATGATCTCCTTATAACGAACCGTTATTAAAATCTTCCATTTTTGTTAATTTTAATTATAACTTTTATCCCCTATAATTCAATTACGTATTACAGATTTCTAGACTTATAGGTTGTTATAAAAAGGAGGATTTATCATGAAGCAAGTTGAAAAGGATATGTGGGACGCACATTTATATGATGGAAAACATTCGTTTGTATCAGAGTTTGGTCATGATTTAATTAATATGTTATCTCCTAAAAAAGGAGAAAGAATTTTGGATATTGGATGCGGAACAGGTGATTTGGCAAATAAGCTATTTCAATATGAGGTAGATGTGACGGGGATTGATAAGTCCGAGAATATGATCAACCAAGCATGTATGAAATACCCACATATACGTTTTATGGCCAAAGATGTTTTAGAAATGGAATACAACAATTCATTTGATGCCATTTTTTCTAACGCAACTCTACATTGGATAAAAGAGCCGCAACAAGCACTTTCTCGAATATATACTAGTTTAAAGCCTGGAGGTAGATTTGTTGCAGAGTTTGGAGGAGAAGGCAATGTTCAAAAAATTACGGATGAAATCATCAATGCATTTCAACTTACTGATATTGACTTTAACATGAAGCAGTTCCCCTGGTATTTTCCGAGTGTAGGAAAATACACCTCATTAATGGAAAGAGTTGGATTTCATGTAACATTTGCTTGTCATTTTGATCGCCCAACTCCTTTAGATGAAGAAAGCGGCTTAAGGGATTGGATCACGATGTTTGCGGGGGAAATGTTTAAGAATCAAAACGAATATGAAAAAGAGCGATTAATTAAACATGTAGAAAATAATCTAAGGGAATCTCTCTATCAAGATGGTTGTTGGATCGCAGATTATAAAAGAATTCGAGTTATTGGGATCAAGGAATAAGAAAAAGAAGAGACTTTGTTCTCTTCTTTTCTGATAAGTTATAAATTCGAAAATCCATATTCCTCTAGAATCATCAAAGCCTTTTCTGATTTCATATAACTAAAGAACGTCTTTGCTTCTTCTAAATTTTTACTCTCATTTATCACACCAATTGGATAAATGATTGGTGTATGTGTCCCTTCTTCTGCTGTTGCAATAACGTTGACTTTGGAAGAAACAAGTGCATCCGTATTGTAGACGATCCCAGCATCAACATTTCCTGTTTCTACATAGGTTAGTACTTGTCTTACATCTTTGGAATACACAATTTTATTCTCAATGTTTCCCCATTCCCCTATTGCTTCAAGCATTTCTTTAGCATATTTTCCTGCAGGGACTGTTTCTGGAATACCGATTGAAATCTTATTAGCTTTTTCTTTTAAATCACTAAACGATCCGATCTCTTTTTGACTTTTTATAGGTGTTACTAAAACAAGTTTATTACTAACCAAATCAACCGCATTTTCTTCATCAATGAGCCCTTTTTTCACCAGTTCATCAAACTTATCCTCTGCTGCTGAAAAAAATAAGTCCGCTGGTGCACCTTGCAAGATTTGTTGTTGTAATGTTCCGGAGCTTCCAAAATTAAACGTAACTTTGATGTTTGGATGCTCATTCTCAAATTGACTTTTGATTTCATTCAGTGCATCTGTTAAGCTAGCGGCAGCAGAAACGGTTATCTCCACAACTTCCTGTGAATCTCCTTTTGTATCTTGTGCTGATGAGCTACAGCCAGCTAAACAGGATAGAAAAACAAATAGTATAAATAGCTTTTTCAAGATGACTCTCTCTCCTTGATATTTTTCATCATACAGTCCATTTTAACTAATTGTCTTGGATATGTAATGAAAAACATCACACCTTATCAGATGTTTCTTAAAACATTCACAATTTTAATAATAAGAAGATGTATTTTTAGACATTTTCAGAAAAATATTTGTAATTAGTTTGGAGAAAAGAAAAATCAAGCAATAGCCTATGAAAAGATAAAAATAATTCGCCCATTTATGAAGGAGAAAAAAATTGTGCATGACTAGTATCGGCTTACAAATAAATGACAAAAAGAGTGCTAAGACAATAGTGTACAAATAGAAGTTTTTATTATGATTTAACGTCCATTGGTAAACTAGAATAAACAGCACTGGTACTAGTGCAGTGTCTAAAGATAGATTACCTGGCACATAAGGAGTGAGTTCATAAGGATATCCCCATAATCCCTGCTTATTTCCCCACGTATCTACTATTCCAAACCATACATTTATATTAAAACCATAAAATCCTAAGAGAAACATTTTTTTTCGATCAATAACAAAATATAATACTAATAATGGAGTCAAAAACATCAACAAAAATATCACCCAAAATTGCCAAGATTGAAAATTTGAATATTGGTGCCAATATTCAACCCTTAAATCTGTAACATCCTTCATCAAAGAGTTTATTTTTTCATAAGCTTCCATTTGTTGTTGATCCATATTAATTTTCAATCATAACACTCCACTCATCGTCATTGTTTTATTTTTTGTTAAAAACAAGAAATACATGCAAGAGTGGAAAAAAACTTTTTCATAGCAATCCTACCCTGTAGCTGAAACTTACTCTATAAAGAAAACAGGTGCAGAATCAACATTTTTCAGCCATATTTCTTCTTTACTATCTAACCCCTTTTTCATCCAAACATCACCATGTGATTCCTCTGTTGATGCTTTACGAACCCAAGTGATATAAGAAGAAACCGCTTGAGGATCTATATCAAGCTCATTACTTCTCGGATTAGTTAATTGATATTGCTCGTTTGTTTTTAACGAAATCAGATAAAGAGCTGTTTTCATTGTAGGAACTGGTCCTTCCTCCCACTCTTTATTTTCTTTAGCACGAGCAACGATCATTTTTTCAGAAGAGTACCATTCTAAGTCAAGATCGACAAAACCTTTAGGTGTGTATTCTCTTTGGTTTGTAGAGGTAGGCATCTCTTTTATTTTGAGATTCTTGTTTTCTACGAAGAATCTCCCTTCTCCAGAAATATAAGCTAACTGTTCAGAAGCTGGAGCCCACTTCACCCAATCCGGATATCCTAGCATTTTCCCAACCTGTTGAAATTGTTCTCCTTGCTCGGAAAGTACACATAAAGTGTTACTGTCCATCGACCAGGACGCAGTTGGTATGCCTATAAAGCTTACCCATTTCCCATCATAACTCCACTTAAAATAATCAGCATAAATGAAAAATAAATCAGGAACTTTTGTTTTAATCGTATAAAATGATTTGATTTTATTTGAGTTTAGCTTTGCATCAATAGGAATTCTAAATAGCTGTACTGGACCCCATCCTGTAGGAAGTAAGTTGGCTTGCGATGAAACAATAAATTCTTTTCCATTTGGAAACCATTCAAAGCCGTTTACACCTAATGCGACATTTTCAAAACCGTGCGGGCGACCATTCTTCATTTTCGTTACATTTAACACGCCGCCAGAAGTATAGGCTAATTGATTGTTAATTGGTGACCATTTAAAATCTGATGTTTCGACGACGACGTAAGGCTTGTAATTCTCTTTCTTTTTCATATCATAGATAAATAAATTTGATGCCTCGCCAAGCTTTTCACTTTTCAGATAAGCTAAAAATTGACCATCATGTGACCATTGAGGTGAATTTACATAGCCTCATTTGTAAGCTGTATTTCTTGGTCACCGTTTTTGATCCACAGTTGATGGTCTCTAATAAATGCTGCTTTTAGTGGTATTTCAGCACTGGCAATCGTTGAAAAAAGAATACAGTTGAAAATAAGTAAAAACAAAATTCGAAATCCCATGACGACTCCCTCCTTTTTAGTAGGTTGTCCTAATCAAGTTTGAGAATTCGTATAAGAAAAAACAGCAAGGGGGTTATCCTTACTGTCTGTTTGATCATTCTCTCAAATAAAGAATATAGGTGTTATAAACACAACGAGTAGCAAAATAAACGGATATAACACAAGTCGTGTGATGGAATTTCCTTTAATATTAAGTAGATCTATTGGACTTTTTGCAGGTGCATAAATCCAGTTTGCTATACGATCTACCTTACTTTTTTTAGGGGGATGTCAGGTACTTTAACATGAAATTCCTCTAAACGTTTCTGAAGCTCCTTCGGAATCTCGTTTCTACTCATTCTTTTACCTCCAATAAAACCTTTAATTTTTTCAAAGATGTATGCAGTCTTGATTTTACAGTACCTATTGGAATCTCAAGAATTTTAGAGATCTCCTTTTGTGTTTGATCGTGATAATAAGTTAAGAGAATAACGGCACGTTGATCATCGGGGAGCTGTTGAATGGCTGATTGAATCGTTAGTTTATCTTCTAGTGGTAATTCATGCTGGTCGTTTTGTTGATATAAAAATGGCAATAGCTTTTTAAAGCGATTTCGACGTTTCAGACGATTAATCATAATTTGATAAGCCATACGAAATAAAAAGGTTTTTACACTAGATTTACTCTCGTCAAACGTTTCATGATATTTATGAAACCTTATAAACGTATCCTGCACAATATCAATGCTAAGTTGTTCATCTTGACAATATCGATAAACGAATTGATAGATTGAAGGTTTATAGGTAACAAATAATTCCTCGATCGATTGTTCATCATGCTTTCCGTCATCAGCATATGAGAAATCTTTATTTAAACTCATGAGACCACCGTTCTTTTATCCCTTTAAAAACAAAAGCAATTCTTGTGATAAACCAAATAAATGTAATTAAGGAAAAAACGAATGTTTGGTGTACAAAAAATTGAATCCACGGACTATCAATGTTGTCGCCACGTAGTAAAAAAACAAAAAGCCTGTAATACATAAAAATGTGTAAGCAGCTGCTAAAATTATTGTATAATCCCATCTCGTCCAGTGAAAATAGATATCTGACTTACTAAAATCTATATCACCTTTATGGTTTTTTACCACTTTTTTATTCATTGTTGCGATTAACAAAGCAAATGTCGTACCAAGTAAACCAGCAACAATCGTACTAATAAGCCAACCTAATGCCATGTGCTACACTCCCTTTCATTCTTTTACTACCTTATACAATTGAATAGATGAAAAGGTTCATTTAATATTCTCATTTAGATATTTTCTTATTTTCGAGGCTATTTCAGTGGGGTTAGGTACTTGAAAAATCACATATTTATATTTTACATGACCCTCTAACTCAATAATAACCAGCGGTTCTAAACGTTCATAAGATAAAAAATACCATTCATTAGCAAACTTAAAACTGCCTTCATAAATATGTAATGGAGACAAAGAAGTGCCAGGCATTCTGAGCATCCACCGAGGCGCATCAAAATAATCAACTAAGACACTTTCGATTGTCTTGTAAGGAATGTGTACTTTTCGTTTTAAAGCAAAATACCCTGTTAAACCGGTTAAATGTAAAATTAGTTCATCTTCACCAAATTGAAGTTCTCTTCCCATTTTAACACCTCCATAAAAGAACATTTTCCTTCAAACCATTAACGCTATAAGATCATCACTTTTTATTACCATCATCTTGTTTCTCATCTTCGGTTAGAATTTCTTGTTCTTCATGAAATGACACTTCTGTTTGTCCTGTGATTTCGTCAAAGGGTGTATAAAAAGGACTTGCACTTTTTTTCTTAATGAAAACCTTATAAAAACTGATTATAACTAACAAAACAATAACAATTGGAAAACCTATTGTGATCATATTCATGGGATCCATCTGCTTCCCCCTAAATAGTTTTCGTCCTTTTCCTATGATAATAATACGGTAGTAAAAAATGTAAGTTTCACTTTTTTTCCTGCCCAGTACCTTCCTACAAGGTGAATGCTGAGTTCTTTGCATCTCTGGTCATGGTGTACATTTCTGATTTTATCAGGAAGAATTCATACAGCCGTCCAATCAAAGCCTTAGTCAAATCATACTATATATTAACCTCATGAAAAGGAGGTGTAAGATATGAGTGGCGGATATGGTTACGGTACTGGTGCAGGTTTTGCACTAATCGTTGTCCTATTTATCCTTTTAATCATCATTGGTGCTTCTTACGTAGGTGGAGGCTACGGTGGTTACTAATTAAATAGGATTTTAACTAAGGCAGACTATTTAAGTAGTCTGCCTTTTTTAGTTTAACTGAACTAATTTATTACGTTGTCCTTTATTTCTGACAAATCAATGAAGACTTTAACACAATTCAACCGAATAATTACCTCGTTCATATAAAAAAATAACGAAGAAAGGAGAATGTTTTATGAATGAAAAAAAAGAACCACAATTTAGCAGCGGTGAACTCCAACCGGATCAGTTAAAAGGCTATTATGGAATGGATCCAGAAATGAGTCTTTTATCTGTAAATTTTGCAACAACTGAAAATCCATATCTTAACGAGCATTACCAATTAGATTCTAAAGAAAATGAAAAAGAATAAATAACAAAAAGTCAGGCATTCGCTTTACTAGTTCATGCCTGACTGTAAGGGATTTATTCATTTAGCAATTTTAATGTCTCTAACCCTACCTTATCATAGTGAATTTCTCCAAATTCACCAGACTTTGCATCCATGTTAATGATTATTCGATCTGCACCATCTTTGTGAATTGCACGAAAAATAACTGTCCATATTCCATCGTTTAAAATGCTTTCCTCTGATTCAATAGTCATCCCTTCACCTTCGTGTTCTTCAAACCATTTCTTCACTTCATCCTTTTCCTTTGTCCTGTCTCTTGCTTGCTCAACAGTTAATATTTCAGGATCTTTATCACTGTTCAACTCTATAGGGAATAATGATATGAAAGGATCGTTATCATGTTTTTGGAAAGAAAAAGATATCTCATACATGCCACTTAGTGCATGAACAGTACTGTGATCTGTTACGTTTATTTCACGTTTAAAGGTAACTTGTTTCTCAAAAGTTTCATTAGGTTCCATTTTCTTTAAATCTTTTGGATCTAAAACACTCTCACAATTCATTTCTTCTCCATTACTACTATTAAGATATATATGCATCATCTTTTTTTATCGAAATACTAAAAGGAATACCACATCGATCGTTATACACAATTGCCTCTTTACTCGTATTGGTGATTGATGCATTTATGTTTATTTCTTTTTCCATCTCTATAGTAGCTTGTAAGGCAATGTCATTCTGTTTAACATCATGTGTGAGCACCTGTGTTTCACTAGATGATGATGGCTCTTTTATATCACAACCACTTATGATTAGAATGAAAAGGATAACCGCTAACTTTTTCATTTCATCCCCCTTTAATAAATTGTCTTTCCCCTATCATAAAACAAATGGTAGTAAATGGTAAGGGTTTATGCGGGAAAATTGACAAAAAAATTTATTTGTGCTATAATTTACCAAATAAATATTTGTGTGTATAATAAGGTTCTCCTGGCCAGGGGAATCTTATTTTTGTTATATCGGAGGAAAAGTAATGAAGAAAAATGAATCCAGTGTAACTTCCTTGATTACAGCCTTTAGTCGAGCCTACCATAGTATATATGATGATACACCCCATATTTTTAATGACTATATTGCCAAAAACTTACTTACCCAAGAAGAATTTATAGATATTCGCGAAAACCTGATAAATAGTATTCAGCTTTTCAATCAAGACATTGCTGAAAAGTTTAAAAATAAACCGGATGAAGTTTTAAAATGGATCACGCAAATCCAACTTTCTCCTACGCCTCTATCACGTGCGGCTTATTGTGAACAAGTACTAAAAAGTGAAATGGCTTTAGGTGTTCAACAATATGTTATTTTAGGAGCTGGATTTGATTCCTTCTGTCTGCGAAACCAGGAGTTACATTTAGAAGTATATGAGGTTGATCATCCAGCAACACAGGAATTTAAAAAGAGTCGGTTAGAAAATGATGAAATTCCAGATACTCTTCATTTTGTTCCGGGTGATTTTACAAAGGAATTTACGATACAAGGTCTTGTGGAAGAAGGTTTTAATCCTGATCATAAAACATTTTTTAGTCTTTTAGGTGTTTCTTATTATTTATCAAAACAAGAAAATGCCGAATTGATTTCTACATTATTTAGTAAAGTCCCACAAGGAAGTTCCATCGTTTTTGATTATGCAGATGAACATCTTTTTGAAGAAAAAGGAAAGTTTAATAGAGTTCAAAATATGGTGAAAATGGCATCAGCTAGTGGTGAACAGATGAAATCATGTTTTACTTATGAAGAAATAGAGAAAATGTTAGAACATGCTGGTTTACTCATTTATGAGCATTTATCACCTGATAAGATACAACAGCAATTTTTTAGTAATCGCTCAGATTACTTGTCTGCATTTGAGACAATTCATTATATTCATGCTGTGAAAAAATAGAGTCTAAATAGAAACCTCCCATACTTTACATGGGAGGTTTTCTCTTTCTATCTCTTGAAAATCGCCTTTGTCCACATTTTTATAAAAAAATAAAGACTTAAAAACTTATCTTCTTTATTTTAAAGTTATAAATAAGGTAAAAAGATAAAAACCATAGTTCAGAGAGGGAATTTTAATAATGAAAATTGAATCACCTAAAATACAAAATCAAGATAACTTACCATTGAAAAATTTTACTGATATTTTCTATGAAGAAGACTTAGAACTAGAAATGTGTCAAATTAATGATGCTTTATTTGATAATGAAGTACTTCCTAGAGCTCGATTTTATAAGATGCTCTTTAAAAATTGCAAGTTTAACTCTACAGACTTTTCCAAAATTGATATCACAGATGTTATTTTTGAAAACTGTGATTTTTCCAATGCAAAAATGAATTCTTCTTCTATACACAGAGTTGAATTTAAAAATTGTAAGCTACTTGGTGTAGATTTAACTGAGTCTAGCTTTGGAAATGTTCACTTTCAAAATACTTTACTTAACTTATCAGGTTTTGGGAATTCAAAACTAGAAAAAGTCATCTTTCAAGATACATCATTAGAAAGCTCCGATTTTTATGAATGCAAATTTAAGAAGGTCGATTTTACAACGTGTAACATGAACAGTGCAAGCTTTGAGGGCACATCTCTCAAAGGAATAGATATTAGTACTTCTTCCTTTGATTCACTCACTGTGTCTTTATCAGATCTTCAGGGCTGTAAAGTTTCTTCCTATCAGGCCGTTCAATTTGCGGCGATCTTAGGATTAGTTATTGTGGATTAAAACACTACCTACAACCAAAGCCACATTCGCGCTGAATGTGGCTTTGTAAATCGTTATGATATTTTCTCTAAAAATTTCTTTTCAAACTGAATCGCATTAACTGCTTGTGAAAAGAGGTAGCCTTGTCCAATTTTACAACCATTTTCAAGTAATATTCTTAATTGATTTTCCTTCTCTATTCCCTCAGCAACAACATTTAGATTCATGTTGTTTCCCAAATCAATAATAGTTTTAATCATCATCCGTTGGTTATGATCGTCTGGATTATTGATAAAAGACTTATCAATTTTTATTGTATCGATCGGTAGCTGCTGAAGCACATGTAAGGAGGAGTATCCAGTTCCAAAATCATCTATAGAAATTTTAATCCCCAACTTTCTAAGACGATTCAAAATATGAATACTAACATTTATGTCTTGCATAATGCTTTCTGTAATTTCTAATTCTAAAAATTGTGGCTCTAGCTTGGACTCTTTCAAAGCTTGACTTACCATATCAATAAAATCTTTATTTTTAAGTTGCCTTACAGAAACATTGATTGAAACACATAAAGACGGATAGCCTTTTTCCTGCCATGTTTTACTTTGCTTACATGCTGTCTTTAGTACCCATTGTCCAATAGAGATAATTTGTCCAGTTTCTTCCGCAATCGGAATAAATTCAACAGGAGAAATCATCCCTAATTCAGGATGGTTCCAACGCAGCAACGCCTCCATTCCATTAATCATATTAGTCTCTAAATCTACCTTTGGCTGATAAGAAAGAGAAAATTGATTTTTTTTGATTGCACTTCGCAGTTCATTTTCTATTTTCATTTTTCTAGTATTGATTTTTTCTAGTTCCGTGTTATAAAATTTAAAGCTGTTTTTCCCATTTTCCTTCGCTAGATACATGGCAACATCAGCATTTTTAAGAAGGTCCTCCCCATTATCTCCATGATCAGGATATCTACTAATCCCTATACTTGGTGTGACGATAATTTCATGTTCATCAATTCGAAATGGTTGGGTAAATTCATTCAATATCCTGTGAGCTATCATTGAACATTGTTCTTCTAAACCTTCAGAAACGATGATGACAAACTCGTCCCCACCTAGTCTATAAATTTCAGCAGAATTATCTAAAGCGTCGCGAAGTCGTTCTGCTGTTTTTATTAAAACGTGATCTCCGTGATAATGACCAAGTGTATCATTTATTACCTTAAATCGATCAAGGTCTAATAATAAGACAGCCATGCTTTTATTAGTAGCATGATTCAATCTTTCACTTAAATCCTCTTGAAAGCTAGCTCGATTATTTAAACCAGTTAGTGGATCCTGATATGCTAAAAACTTATACTCTTCCATAAGTTTTTTATTTTTATTTAAAACTCTTAGTTGGCGAACTATAACCAGCATCATAACAATAACTAATCCAATGCTAAGGAGATTTAGTTTCCAATCATAACTATGTGTTACTAATACAATAAGCACTATTACACTTAAATATGGGAATATACTCTCCCTTCTATCAAATGGATTCATTATCTTAAATTTTGGTTCTTCACTATTATTTTTAGCGTAATACCCGCCAATTCCTATGAACAAATTCGACAGCACCCATAAAAAGTCTGACATACTTCCAGGCTGATATGTTTTCATCGTTGTTTGATAAGCATAATAAGAATCAGCTATAACTTGCAAAGAGAACCCAATAATAATATATAAAAACACATTTTCTTCTTGTTTATCTTGCTGAATTAAATAGTAAAGAATCGTTATAACAAATAATATACTTAAACTTATAATAGGATAGGCAATATTTGTGATAATAATTAAAAGAGACTCTGAATTTAAGATATTAGGTCTAATTAAATAGTGCGCACTAACAGCTGTTGCAGTTAACATAAAAACAACGATATTGAATAAGTAAGAGCTAGTTGAAACAACAAGACTAATTTCTCTTACTTTATAAATTAAGGCTGATAAATAGAAAATATAGCCTAAAAGCCAGATGAAATAAGAGGAATCAGGAAACGATGTTGTTTTCTCAAACATTTGATGGATCAACCATAAAATATTTGATGTTATTGTCAGACTTACTCCGATTCCTAATATAAACCAAAAGTATTTTCTTTTATTACTTATACTTTTATACGCTTTTATGAGCCAAACACAGCTAATGATTCCTACAATAATTTGTATGAAAGAAAGTACAATAGATTCTAGCAAAATATGATCAATACAAATTTTTAAGATGCAATATGTGAAAACGGATACAAACAGTGTGATTGTAGGTAATCGTCCAATCTTTAACATAGCAATCCCCCACTAGGACAATTAATAAGTGTAAGAAAAATGAAAAGGGTTACTCCCAAATGGAAATAACCCTAAATCGTTATTCCTTTGGTAACTCAGCCACCATAGGTTTCCCCCGTAGGTCTGTAGCTTTGCGTCATCATTTTTCAATGATTTTGCCTTTTCAGTGAATTTTTTAAATTGTTATCTCTATTTTATCATTTTTATTTCGTGAAAAATAGTCCCTTTTAACTATGAAGAAAGTTATAAAGAAAGTTGTGTCAAACTTGCAATAGAAATGGTTCGAATTTCATAAAGACAGGGTTTTCAAAAAAGACTATACTTGCTTTTGCAACTATAATTTCGAGGTGAAAACAGAGTGAAGGTATTTAAAAGCGCAATTGGTTTCATGTTTATCCTATTTGTAGCGTTTTACCCTATTAATGCAAGTGCAGCAACGTTAAATGAGGCCCAACTTGCTGTAAAGAAAGCAGAAAGCTATGGTGGATCATTAAAATGGCAAATGTCTGTGGAAAGAAACAATGGAATTAGAGACATAGATATGAAGCTTTATAATGATACAAAAACTTATTATCAAAAAGCAGTCACTATCGTCTCATCCTTAAAAAGCAGCACAGCCAAAACTCAATTAGAAGCAAGATTATCTAGTAATGTGAAACAACAAATTGATAAAGCAGCAACTTACATTGATGCTTTAAAGGTTGGTCGATCTGTTGATGCAAAAAGATTAGAACTTAAAAAACGCAATGATTCTCTTATCATGAATCATGAGACAGTTATTCTTTATAACAATCTCTCTGCAGAAATCAAAAAGCTAGACCGTGTTGTTTCACGAGTGTACGGAAAACCAAATCGTGATGCCTTTCGTGAAAAGTTTGTAAATCCAGCGAGATTCGAGCAAAGCAGAATTATTTATCCTGTATCTGCCTTTATTGAACTGGAACGGGCAAAACAAGAAATGGCTAAAAATGAAGTGAATATTGATTATGTTCTAGATCGATTCATTTTGATTGATCGTTTTCTAGAAAACGTTGAACAAGAGTCTATTTACCAAAACATAGCAAGTAATCTTCACCTTTTAGAAATGGAATTGGCTGAAATGAATATCTTTGAAGGACCAAGAGTCATTTCTGTTGAGATGGTTGAAGACGAAGCCAATATGATTCGTGTTCTATTCAAAGGCCAAGAAGGAGTTCCTGTAGAAGAGGCATACTATGAAATCGAGATTCCATTCGAAGTTGGGAAAAACAGTGTTATTGGCTTTGAGCATGGTGGCTACGAGTATTTGATAAATATCTATTGGAATGAAGGACAATTTGGCGGGTTATTTGCACATGTTACTGAGCTTGATTCGAGGATAATAGAATAGGTGTTAACCATAAAAGAGAAATCCTTATTTGGATTTCTCTTTTATTCGTTTGCTTTGCTAGATAGCAGCCAATCTTTAAATAAGGTCTGAACTACCTCTCTTTTTTCAATCGTCATCAAGTGACCCGCCTGATCAAGAACTGTAAAGGAAAGATTAGAAAACATATCTAGAAAAGGAAGATAATCACGATAACCGCAAATAGAATCCTGCTTCCCTAAAATAAAAAGTGTAGGAGTATTTAAATTGTTCATGTCACTAAACGGGTCATTGTTCAAGTAATACCCCTCTTCCCTCCAATTAGACAAAAGAAATTCACGATCTGCTAATAAACGACCTGGTTGAATGGTATGGAAAAAGGACTCAATATTCTCCTTTGTTTGATATACAAGTAAAGTGTCAATAGCACTCCGAACTTCAGGATCTATTGTTTTTAATACATCTTCATCTACTTCTCTTACTACTTTTAATGGTAAAGTTCTTTCTTTTTTATGAAGAGCAGGTGCAAGTAAACACAAGCTCTTTACAGAATCTTTCTTTCTACTAAGAATCCCTTGAGCTAAATATCCTCCATAAGAATGCCCTACTAACGAAAATGTGAGAACTTTTAACTCAGTCTCTATAAAAGAAAGAATCATCTCTAAGAAATCTTGAGTAGACTTCATACTTATTCCAATTTTACTTTTCCCATGAGCAGGAATGTCTATATAAATTCGCTGAAAGCCTTTCAAATGATGAAAAATAGGTTCGATCCAATCTGTCATGGAACGATGATCTGTTCCCATAGCATGTAAAATAAGAATAGGATGTCCCTCTCCATACGTTTCATAAAATAATTGACTATCTTTAAAATCAAATATCATCTATCATTCACCCTTTAATTATTGGTTATCTATGTGCTGAATACTTTACCTAGAAACACAGGAGTATAGACAGACTTACTATAAAATACGAATGTCCTCTCCCTCAACTAACTTAATATGGATATTCATCGATGTTCCACTGTCAACATGGTTTGGCACATCTGTTAGGTCAAGTAACTCATTTACTTCAATCGTTTCTTCACTATTTCCTTCTATTGTAAACTTATGTGGCCCATTCAAATTCATGAGTGACTCCATTCGTACTTCATCTTCAGGGGAAAATGAATCTATAAATTCTAATTCAAATGAAACAGATTCACTGCTGCGATTATGCAAAACGAGAGAGCATTCACCATTTAATAGATTTTCGCTCACATTATCAAATTGACAGGTACCACTTCCATCATATGAGATGGCTGCTATCCCCTTAGCTAAGGTTTCTTGATATATTGTAATCAAAAGTGTTGGTAGAAATGAATAGACCAGGACAACGATGATCATTGTTCTTACACGATATTTCCTTAAACCAATACCAAGTAAAATCATTGCCAGAATAAACAAGAAAGATCCAATGATTCCGAGTACAACGTACCCATCTTGGTCTCGAATTGGTAACATCATGAATGAAGCCCGTGCGTCTATTGTTTTATTGTTAGGAAATGGAAAATAGAAGCTCATACATATACATAAAATCATAGCTGAACTAATTAAGGCTACTTTGCTTTTTACCATGTTATCCCTCTTTAAATAAGTTTTCATTTTTATCTTGATAAGTTAAAGCTTAAAGGCAGTCACTCTCTTCTGAATGCGCCTGCTCTCTATTGTTAGAGATAGATATGGTTCATTAGAATTCGTCTTATTCAGTTTCATACAAACCATTCAGTTCGGAATGGCGTTTTATCAGGTTAACGAGCTCTTGCTTTTGATTGTGTGATAGTTCATCCATAAGTTTCACTTCATAGTTATTGACCTTATACTTATTATAATACAGGCTTCTCGTATTACGTAAGTGCTTGTGATAGGATCATTTGATATGATTAGGGATAGCGTTTTGACTGTTTGAGCTTTTGTAACAAAGATCGGTGGATTTACTCTTTGGTTATGAGTGGGGAGAAAACAGCCTTCTTCGATACATAATAATCTATTGCTGTAATGAATGGAAAATAAAAAAACAATCAACTCTATTAGAGTAATGATTGTTTTTTAGGAAAAATCAAATTTTAAATTTACTTATTTCAACTCTTAGGTCATTTGCCATTTCACTTAACAATTGGGCAGAAGAAGTGATTTCTTCATTTGAAGCAGATTGCTCTTCTACAGAAGCTGCAACATTTTGGACACTAGATGAGGCTTGCACTGCAATGTCATCTATTTCTCTGATGCCTTCGGTCGTTGTCTTTGTTCTCTCATCAACCATGACCATAGCCTTAATTGCTGAGTCTGACTTATTTCCTATGTTGTGAACATAATTAACAATGTCTTTAAACGCTTCACCACTCTTATAAACCATGCCTCTTCCATCTTCGACGATGATCGTCCCACTATTTATAGAATCAACAGCCTCAGTGGTTTGAAGTTGTATCTCATTTACTAATTTTCTAATTTCTTCACCCGCTTTAGAAGAACCCTCCGCTAGTTTTCTAACCTCTTCGGCCACTACAGCAAATCCTTTACCTGCATCCCCAGCTCGTGCGGCTTCGATTGAAGCATTTAAAGCTAGTAAATTTGTCTGGTCCGCAATATTCGTTATTAAGGAAACAATTTGACTTATTTCCTTAGATTTTTCTCCCAAAGTATTCATTTTTTGCGAAGAGGACATGACTGAATGTTGTATTGTATCCATTTTATTGATCGTTTCATCTATTAACTTTAATCCAGTATCTGCCTTATCGTTTGTTACATTAGCTATATCGGAAATAGTTTGAATAGAAGAAGCAACATTTTTTAATTCATCACTAACTAATTTAGAAGATTTAAAGAGTTCGGATGTTTTCGTCGTTTGTAGTTCTGAACCTGAAACAATAGTTTGAATGGCATTTGAAATTTGCTCAACTGAGGCACTGCTTTGTTCTGTACTAACTTTAAAATCTTCTGAATACGAAGCAACCTTACCAGATGTATCATTCGTTTTTGTCACTACTTTATGTAAATTACTGATCATTAAGTTAAATGATGATGCTAATTGACCGATTTCATCTTTTGAGTTTTCTTCTATAATAATTGTTAAATCACCATTTGCTGCTAATTTTGTTGCCTCAAGAACTTTTTTAATTCGATTAATAATTAAAAATCTCGTAGCTAATGATATGATGACAGTTGCAACTAAAAGAGTAATAGAGGTGTTGACGAAAACTCCAAAACTACCGTCCACATATTCTTTCAATAAAAGGTTTATATATTGAGAAATTGGCGAACTAATTACTAAACTTACGATTACCACTACGATCATTTTAAGCCTTATACTTGCTTTAACATCCATTTTATCGGTGAATTTACTTCTTGTGTTATTCTTGAAATCCATTTTCTTATCTCCATTCTTAGGTGGTTAAAAAGTTAAACAACAAATTTTTTATCAATTCAAATTATGGGAACACATGTCAAAACCTCCTATTAGTACTTTTAACCCCTGTCCTATACCCTGTTCATGCCAATTAAAAACCTTTAAATCATTTATCTTTTTGAAAAAAGTTATTTTTTTGAGGAATTATGTGGATTATTTATGCGGAATTTACTATACCTTTTTATTTCCAGAAAAATGAGATTTCTTTATTGTTTGTTGGATTTGACAAGTATACTTTTAATAATGACTAATATGTTTGTCGAAACGAAAAAGATCATATACAATATAATCATCAGAAAACGAATTGAAGGTGAGGATTTGAAAAGTCGCTTAAAGGAGCTCAGGGCTCGTGAAGGTTATAACCAGACTCAACTTGCCAAGCTCGCTAAGGTATCTAGGCAAACAATAAGCTTGATTGAACGGGAAGAGTATATGCCTTCATTACTTATTGCCGTTCGTATTGCACGTATTTTTAATGAACCTGTTGAGCATGTATTTCAATTTGCGGAGGAGGAATTGTAAATGAAAGTAATCCTGCAGTTTATTTTCGGTGGAATTATTGGTTTTTTTGTCGTGTATGCACTCATGAGCTTTTCTGAGGTTAGGTTTTCTGGTGGGATAGCAGTCATCAGTTTAATCACACTTTCTTGCATCTTAATAGTGATGAGTATTTTGCGATATCAAAAGATTAAATCGTTAAACATCCAACAATTTAGTGGTGATGAAGAAGATGAAATTGAGGTTAATAAATATAAGATGTTTGCCGATTATTCTTTATATGCCAACTCCAGTATCGTTTTTTCTATTCTCGCACTTAGTTTAAGTCTTATTACCGCTCAACAATTAATTCTGCCGATTATGTCAATCGTTTTAATCTTTCTTTCTTATTTTTTGATCATGATGATGACATATATGATGAAACAAGTATATCCAGATCGTAATATTGATTTCCGTAGCCAAAGTGTCATTGATGTTGCGGACGATGGTGAAAAGCATGTTATCCTGGATGGATTATATAAATCACACGGTTTATTAAATATTTCTCTTATCGCGGCCATAGCACTATCAACTGTCTACTCTGTTACGAGGGAAGATCCACAAACCTTTTCCATTATCCTTATGGCAATGGTATTACTAGTGGTAAATTGTAAATATTTATTTGTTATTCGAAATAAGTAATAATTATGAAAAATAAGAGGAACCATAAATTCCTCTTATTTTTTATTGAAACTTTTCTGAAAATTAGATAACCTTTTTAAAGAGGTGATTTTTTGCAACAATACACGGGGTTTTTCATTTTATTAGCACTCATTTTGATTATTGTCATTTTCAACAGGTCGTTCAGATGGTGGATAAAAACGACAATTATCACCTATTATTTTGTACTCTCATCTATCTTTATTTCTACTAAAAATAAAATTGATAAACAATTCGAAAACATCCTCCCTGTTCCTGATGAATACTGGGATAAAAATTCAGAATTGGTTAGTACTATAGCGGGGTTTCTATTCTGGCCATTAGCGCTTATTTTAATTTTTATTTACTTTAAATGGTTTACTAAGGTTAATACTCGGATTGCTAAGGTCTTAGTTTTCACAAGCATCATTCCAGCAGCAGCTATCTTTCTTTTTTTTGTATTTTTATTTGATTTTTCATACGGGTACAGACCTTAACTAGAGTCTGTCTTTTATGTCATTGGTGCAAACCCAATATTTCTAAATTGAAGCGCTTATCCTTTATGGAAAGCGCTTCAATTTTTGAACAAGCGTACATTACATTTATATCACCTTTATAATCTAAGAATGAGATTGTCTCATAAAAAGCTGTGCTAGGTCCTACATTGAAAAAACACTTTTTACTAAATCCTCACGATGGCCAGAAACGTAGCGTTTTAAATCAAACCCTGCTTCATTTAGAGCATTTAGAAAATCATCCTGAAGCATCAGCAAGTTGAGCCTCGAAAATAGTTCATTTGCATTTAGTCTGTAGTCTTCAGTGATTGGGACAAAGCCGATGTGCATATGAGGTATTTTTTCATCGTAGTGGACACAAGCATAAATGATATTGTCTGCTCCGTACCTTTTTTGAAGAAATTCTAATCCTTTGTTAAAAAATCTCTTTATTTCTTTTTCTGATAAGTTTCCAAAGAACTCTTTTTCGGAAGTGATAATGAATTCACAAAGCCTCACAGCATCTTTTCTGATTTTCTTTTTAGAAAACATTGCTTTCTCAATTCTATTTCTACAACTTCCAGATAATCTATTTTGCTTTTATTAAGAAGATCATAGTTTAAAGTTGATTTTTCCTTGTCTATATAATGATTGACTTCACTTTCCATTGCTCGTTGGTTATGATGTTGAACACATTGAATAGTTGAAGCTTTTAATTTTTGCATGTTTAAAATCAGGAAATAACTCAATGGGCAAAACCTCTCTTCTACCATTGTTATTGTTTGCTACTTCAATTTATTAAGTTTATTTTTCTAAAACGATTTTCTATAGTTTGTATAGCTATAAATTCGTCAATTCCTTTAGCTTTTATAGTAAATTGGGTATCCGGTCTAATCCCTAAAGACATAGCATCCATTAACGATTCCGGTGTGTTTTTTAATTCAACACAATGTTCTCTATATTCAAGAATGATCGTTGATACGCACTTATTAGAAACATTCACTAATATAGTTGACGGACGAACAAATCCTGTTCTTGATAAGGTATATTGTTTTTCGATCACTGTTCACAACCTCACTTCTATAACTCTCTTTCTTTTTATTATGTAGCACTTTAAAGAGCAATCGTTATCTAATTCCTATCAAGTTCTTGCCTAATCCTATCAGGATGGATAAAGGTTAAAGACTATCTCTCTTGGTATTGAAAGTCAGGTAGATGGTTTGCAAAACCTATATTCTCTGGTTCTATTTTTCAAAAAGGGAGTTAGATGATGAAAACATATTCGATCAGCCAAGTGGCAAAAAAATTGGATCTGACGGTATATACCTTACGATACTACGATAAAGAAGGACTTCTACCTTTTGTAGAACGAACTGAGAGTGGAACAAGATTGTTTAAAGAATCTGATGTTGAGGCTCTAAAAATTATTGAATGCTTAAAATCCACAGGGATGACAATAAAGGAAATTAAACACTTCATTGATTGGTGCTCTGACGGAGATGTCACGTTGCAAAAAAGATATAACATGTTTATGGAGCGAAAAGCAACGGTTGAAACACAGATGGCAGAACTCAAAAAAACACTGGAACTCATTGATCATAAGTGTTTCTATTACAAGACTGCTCTTGATGCTGGAACGGAAGATGTTCATAAAAAGAATAAAATTGAGATTACCTATTAATGTAAACCTCGTGTATTTCATAGTTGTGATAATGAAATGCACGTGGTTTACTTTGTTCATTTGCAAACTTTTACGTTAGTCACGACTGCTCCAGTGGCAATATTAGCACCATCACCAATGGTTACACCTGGAACGACAGTAGCATTTGCACCAATCTATACATTTTTATCAAAAGATATTGGTGCAGTGGTTAACTTCAATACTTCCTACGAGACTTTGTGCATCAAAGAAGTCATCTCAGATCCTCCTGTGCTGAGATGTTTACGATCGGTAGAGCAATTGATAAGAGAAAATTAACATAGTGATCACCATTTTCTCGTGATATGATGTATATATATTCCAATTTGGAAAGGTGATTACATGACAACTACATATAAAAACATGATCTCTACAAAAGAAGAATTTGAAGAGTTTCGCTCGTTTATTGGCACTCCCAGCCAAAGAGCTGCAAATAAAGTGATTTCTTTTATTGACGAACACTGTGTTGATTTTATCTCAAAATCTCCATTTTTATCTCTATCTACTTCTAATTCAGAAGGAGAATGTGATGTAACTCCAAGAGGAGATGCCCCTGGATTTGTGATGGTATTAGATGAACAGCATTTATTTATTCCAGAACGTCCAGGAAATAAACGAATGGATTCCGTTCATAACATCATGTCCAACCCTAACATTGGACTCCTATTTTTGATTCCTGGTTTAGGAGAAACTTTAAGAATAAACGGGAAAGCTTATATTTGTCGTGACCCTGAACTACTTGAAAAAAGCGCGGTGAATGGAAAAAGCCCTTTATTTGGTTTATTAGTAGAAGTGAAAGAATGCTATGTTCACTGTGCGAAAGCTTTTATCCGATCACAGATATGGGATAGTGATTCATGGTTAGCAAAAGAGGATCTTCCCTCAGCTCCAAAAATGCTGGTTGCTCACTCAAAATTGCCAAATACGACTTCAGATCAAGTAGCAAAGGAATTAAAGGAAAGCTATACGCAACGTCTGTATTAAATCAATTAAACTAGTTAACTAAGCTTAACACCCCATTAAACATGGGGTGTTTTATTTTCGTTTATTCTACTGCCACTTCCCTACTAATTTCTAAGTTTCTCGGCAAGTTCTTCTAATTGATTTGGCTGCACGATCCGATAGTGTCGTCCATCCTTTTGCAGGTAGCCCTTCTCACAAAATTGTGAAAGAACATGTAACAGATGTCGATAGGATACGCCTAAAAAGTCACAAACTGTAACGTGTTTCTCTTTATATA